>JBMOFB010000053.1:0-10873 GCA_049314475.1 Sediminibacterium sp. | reverse complement strand
CAGCATCTAACGCTACTTTCGCTGCGTCTGCTGCTGCCATTTGAGCTGCGTATGGCGTGTTCTTTTTAGAACCTCTGAAGCCCATTTTACCTGCACTGCTCCAGCTGATCACTTGACCTGCCTTATTAGTGAAAGCAATAATTAAGTTGTTGAATGTTGCACTGATACGAACTTCTCCAGAAGCGTCGATTTTAACGACTCTCTTCTTCGCAGCGGCTTTTGCACTGTTTTGTGCTTTGTTTGGTTTTGCCATTTTTTTTGAGGTGTGCCCTTGATACTTGTAAAAAATTACAGGTAGTAAGAGCGGGTTATTTAAATTGAAATTCCGCCGAAGCGGAAACCGAGTAAATCTCCCCTGAAATTTTAAGTCAGGATCTAATTTTAGTCGGATTTATATAAGCATAGGTCATCAGCGACATCAACGAAATCAATGAAGTGATGACCTATTGTCTTTATTTCTTAGCTACTTTCTTCTTACCAGCAACCGTCTTACGCTTACCCTTACGAGTACGTGAGTTGGTTTTAGTACGTTGGCCACGAACAGGTAAACCTTTTCTGTGACGCAATCCACGGTAACAAGCGATATCTAACAAACGCTTAATGCTCATAGAAACTTCACTACGTAAAGCACCTTCTACTTTGAATTCAGCATTGATGATATTACGAATTGCAGTTTGCTCTTCGTCATTCCACTCATTTACTTTTTTGTCGTAACTGATGTTTGCTTTTGTTAAGATATACTGAGCTGTAGAATGTCCAATACCGAAAATGTACTGTAATCCTATTTCTCCTCTTTTGTTTTTTGGTAAGTCAATACCGGCAATACGAGCCATATGCTAAAACTTGATTTTTTGTTTAATTTTTTGTTTTTCTACAACTTTAGCGTCTCCGCTAAATGTCTTACTATCCTTGTCTTTGCTTAAAACGAGGATTCTTTTTGTTGATTACAAATAATACGCCTTTACGCTTTACGATTTTGCAATCGGCACTACGTTTTTTGATAGATGCTCTAACTTTCATCTTTTAGTTTTTAAATATTTATTCCTAATGTTTTTAAACCTTTTTTGTAGAAATAGATTCAGCTTATTTATGTCTGAAAATAATTCTTCCCCTTGTTAAGTCATATGGACTCATCTCCACTCCTACTTTATCACCTGGCAAAATTCTGATGTAGTGCATACGCATTTTACCAGATATTGTTGCTAAGATTTCGTGACCATTTTCAAGCTTTACTCTGAACATAGCATTGCTCATTGCTTCTATAATTACTCCATCTTGTTTAATCAGCGGTTGTTTTGACATACTTATTTTGGGGTTGCAAAGATATGGAAATGAATCGAATAACGAAAAAATCCCGGTTAAATCTTGTAAAAAGGGGAAAATAAAAGGAGAAGTGATACTTCTCCTTTATAATATATTGAAAATCAATGCTTTAAATTTATCCGCCTAGCCCATTCCAGGGAACAAGGGGCGTCCAATACCAGCCCTGAACGGCCATGGCATCGCTAAAAGAATCAAAATAAGGGCGATTATATAGAATATACGAGTGGGACTAGGTTTTAATGTCTTTTTATATTTAATATGCCCAATAGTTATCAGTACAATTGCCAAAATCATTGAAAAAGCATGCTCCACAGCCCAAAATCGGCTAGCTGAATCTTTCATAGTTGCTGCCATTCCGGCAGATTGAATCATTTTAATACCTAAAGGACCAGCAATGTATTGATAAAGTCCCACTACTAAACTTGCGTGGGCACTTATTAATAAGATTTTACTTGTCTTTAAAGCATCCTTGTTCGTGAATAACTTATAAATACTCAAGATTAAGGCCATTATAATAACCCATCTTAAGGTATTGTGCAAATGTAAAAGTCCAGTATACATATTGGTAATTTTGTAGCTAAAGTAATCAATTAAATCTAAATCTAATTTCAAGAAACTTTTTTTTGACGGAAAAATGCCAGTTCCCTAAAAAAATAGGAACTTTGAACAAATTTAAACCATGGCCATCATTGCTCCCTCCCTTTTAGCAGCAGATTTTTTAGAATTAGGTAAAGCATGTTCGATGCTCAATGCTTCTGAAGCATCATGGTTTCATTTAGATGTGATGGATGGTGTTTTTGTTCCAAATATAAGTTATGGTTTACCCATCATCGAACAGATTAAGAAAACAACCACAAAGGAAATGGATGTGCATTTGATGATTGTACAACCAGAAAAATATATCGAGGCATTTAAACAAGCTGGCGCAACCATCTTAACGGTGCACTATGAAGCCTGCCCTCATCTGCATAGCACCTTGCAACAAATTAAAGCGCAGGGTATGAAAGCTGGAGTTGCTTTAAATCCACACACACCCGTTGACGTACTCAAGGATCTGATTTTTGAGATTGATGTGGTATGTGTCATGAGCGTTAACCCAGGTTTTGGAGGACAAAAATTCATCGAACACACTTACGAAAAAGTAAAAGCTTTAAAGCAAATGATCCTTCTACATAACGCAACTACCTTAATTGAGATTGATGGTGGTGTGACTTTAGATAATGCTGCTAAATTGGTTGCTGCAGGCGCGGATGTCTTGGTAGCCGGCACCACGGTCTTTAAAGCAACAGATCCATTACAAATGATTGCTAGTTTAAGAAATTGTTAAGCCCTAATTGGCACAAGCAGTAATCCACATAGTGTGCAAATGTTTGACTTGATTATGAATTGGTTGATGGTAAATTGTGTAAGGTAGATTAAACTCATCTCCTTAACCTCTAAAAACTATTACATTGACTGAAACAATCATTAACCTAGAATCTGTTAATCCAATTGATTTTTTTGGTGTTAACAATAACAAATTTGACCTCTTAAAAAAGAAATTTCCACTCCTTAAAATTTTATCACGTGGTACCCAAATTAAATTAAGTGGGGCACCTGAACAAATTGATATTGCAAAAGAAAAAATTGAATTAGTGATTCAATACATGGAGCGCAATGGACATTTAAGTGAAAACTATTTTGAACAAATATTAGGCGGAGATGATGCCGAAGTGATTGATAATTTTGTGGACCAAAATCCAAATGAAATATTAGTCTTAGGCCCAAATGGAAAAACAGTAAGAGCTAGAACTGCCAATCAAAAAAAGATGGTGACCTCGGCAGATAAAAATGATATTGTGTTTGCCATTGGACCCGCAGGTACTGGTAAAACTTATACTGCTGTTGCCTTGGCAGTTCGTGCATTAAAAAATAAATTGGTTAAAAAGATCATTCTTACAAGACCTGCAGTGGAAGCTGGGGAAAGTTTAGGTTTTTTACCTGGTGACTTGAAAGAAAAAATTGATCCGTATTTACGTCCTTTATATGATGCGTTGGATGACATGATTCCCGCAGATAAATTAGCGTACTACATGTCTTCAAGAACCATCGAAATTGCACCACTTGCTTACATGCGTGGACGTACCTTGGACAATGCCTTTATTATTTTGGATGAATCACAAAATGCCAACGATTTACAAATAAAGATGTTTTTAACGCGTATTGGTTCCAATGCGAAGGCGATTATTACGGGTGACCCAACACAGGTAGATTTACCGCGTAATCAAAAGAGTGGTTTAGATAAAGCTGTCCGAATTTTACAAAATATTGAAGGGATAGCGCATATCCAATTAGACGAGGAGGATGTGGTTCGTCACAAATTGGTAAAAGCAATTATCAAGGCCTACGATAAAGAGCGTGAAAATGAAACTGAAACTTCCTATCATCGTTAGTATTTGTTTAGCTAACTAATTGATTTTGAATCCAATTTTGAACACTTTATAACATATTAACAATTTATACTATACATAATTGATTAGTTTTTTATTTTGTACTAAATTGTTAATAAAAACATAATGATTTGAAGGATTATTAGTTTCTTTGCAGTACTAAATAAAACATAAAATATGCTTAGTAAAAAATTACTACAGTTTACAATCGCAATGCTTCTTTTACCAGCTTTGACATTTGCTCAAAACACCACTGGTAGCATCAGCGGATCTGTAAAGGCTGACAATGGTGAAGTACTTGTCGGTGCAACAATTAGTGTATTGCACATACCTACTGGTACGGTGTATAATGCACAAACAAGAAAGACTGGTTTTTTTGATGTAAGTAACGTGCAACCAGGTGGACCATATGCCGTAACTATATCCTATGTAAACTATCAATCAGAAAAGAGAGAAGATGTCTATGTATCATTAGGTGATGCTGTAAGATTAGATATCATCCTATCTTCTAAAATTGACAGATTAAAAGATGTTACTGTATCTACTACTAAAAGAGGTTCAGACTTATCAGTTAGAGGTGGTACACAAACGATCATTGGTCGTGATAAAATAGACAATCTTCCTACTGTAGGTAGAAACGTGCAAGATTTCTTGCGTTTTACCCCAACTGCAAAATTTGTTGGTGGAAATGGTGATTTAGCTGGTGTTTCTATCGCTGGTCAAAACAACCGTTTTAACTCTTTATATATTGATGGTGCTGTAAACAATGACCAATTTGGTTTAAGTGCAAGTGGTACCAATGGTGGACAGACAGGTGTTGGTCCAATTTCTATTGATGCGGTAGACCAATTCCAAGTGATGGTTTCTCCTTTTGATGCATCTATCGGTAACTTTACTGGTGGTGGTATCAACGCAACTACAAGAGGTGGAACAAACAAAACATCTGGAACAGTTTACTCATTCACGCAAAACCAAAACTTAACAGGTGAAACACCAACAGGAAAAAAAGAATTAGCAACAAAATTAAACCCATTCACAGCTAGAACAGTTGGTGGAAGCGTGGGTGGTGCTTTTGTTAAGAATAAATTATTCTACTTTGTTAACTTTGAATCTATTGAGAACGAAAGACCACAACCTTTTGATATCAGTGGTTATAGAGGCGCAAGCGGAAAAGCAGATATCGACAGATTAGCTGAATTTGTAAAAACAAAATATGGTTATGATGTTGGTGGTTACCAAGACAATGCTGCTTCTACAAGTGCAAAAAGATTAGCGACTAAATTAGACTGGAACATCAATTCAATGAACAAGTTCAGTTTATCTTATCGTTACAACGAAACGAATTCTTATGCAACTTCTGCATCTAGTTCTACAAGAGTAAACTTCTACAACAACGGTATTCTTTATCCTAATAAAACCAATTCATTATCTGCTGAATTAAAATCATCATTTAAGAATGGTTCTAGCAATAAAATGTTATTCACCTACACAGATGTAGTGGATGACAGAAATCCAATTGGCGCTGCTTTCCCACGTGTGACTATTTTTGATGGTGCTGCAGGTTCAATGGTTTTTGGTTCTGAAGAATTCTCTACTGCAAACTTATTAAAGCAAACCAACTGGAACTTCTTAGATTTCTACAAATTCAATGTCAACAAGCATGCATTTACAGTGGGTGTGGACTATGAATTGAGTAAGTCTTATAACGTATTTATTCGTCAAAACTTTGGTTCATACCAATTTGGTTCTTTAAACGATTTCTTAACTGAAAAAGCACCAACTCGTTATGATCGTTCATTCGCTTTATTAGATCAAACAACAGGTGATAATACAAAATCTGCTGCTAGTTTCTATACAGGAAGAGGAAGTGCTTTCATCAATGATGAAATTAGATATACAGATAATTTAACAGTGAACTATGGTATTAGAGCAGATTATACTAAATTCTTATCTACTCCAATAGAAGATTTGTATTTCAACATGAACACGGTTAAATTGTATAATTTTAATGGCGCAAGATCTGGTTCGATTCCTGATCCAAAAATTTCTATCTCTCCAAGAGTTGGATTTACGTACAAAATGCCAACAGAAAATATCACTATTCGTGGAGGAGTGGGTATGTTCACTGGACGTATTCCTTTGGTATGGCCTGGTGGCGTATTCAACAACAACGGTCAATCAGTTGGAGGTCTTTCTATCTTTACTGCATCTGATATCGCTCGATTCGGTATCAATTTTAGACCTGATCCATTGCGTCAATACACTGCTGCTGATTTAGGTTTAAGTACAGCTGCAGCGAAAGGCCAAATGGACTTAATTTCTAAAGACTTTAGATTACCGAAAATCTTCCGTGGTTCTTTAGCTATTGATAAAAAATTAAAAGACAATTGGTCAATCACTGTAGAAGGAACTGTGAGTAAAAATGTAAATGAGATTTATTACAGAAGATTAGACATTAACCCACCAGTTGGCCAATTATCTGGACCTGATAATAGATACATTTATAACTTAACTCGTATTGGTTACCCAGCTGGATCAGGCATTACTGCTGGATCTAATCCTTACACTGGTGTATTCTTGTTAGAGAATCAACCTTACTACCGTCGTTCAGGTTTTGCATATAACTTTACAGCGTCAATTGACAAAGCTTGGTCAGATGGATTCTCATTCAACGCATTCTATACCTATGGTAGTTCATTTGTAACTCATGAACCAACTTCTAGCCAAAATAACTCTCAATGGAGATTTATGGAGACTGTGAATGGCAGAAATGATGTTCAGAGATCAAGATCTGACTTTGACTTAGGACATAGAGTAAGTGCTTTTATTGCTAAGAAATTCACTTACGCAAAGGGTGCTTTAGCTTCCACTATTAGCTTAGTTTACAACGGACAGTCTGGTAATCCATTTAGCTATACTTATTCTAATGGTCCTGTTAGAGACCAAGGTACATCTGAAACAAATGATCTAATCTTTATCCCTACTGCTGATCAAATTAGAGCAATGACATTTGTATCTAATAGTACTTTCCCATTAACAGCAGCACAACAAGCAGCTGCCTTGGAAGACTATATTGCTAAAGACAATTACTTAAGCAAAAACAGAGGTAAGTACGCAGAGCGTAACGGTGCAAGATTGCCATTTACAAATATCATTGATGTGAAATTTGTACAAGATTTTAACGTGAAAATATCTAATAAGAACTATCAATTCCAATTAACATATGATGTGTTTAACTTCACAAACATGTTAAACAGAAATTGGGGAAGAACTTATTTCATATCTAACGATCAATACTCTCTAATCCGTTACCAAGGTGCTACAGGTTCTACAACACCTAGCTATAGCTTTGCTCCAGTGGTAAACAACACACCTTGGGGTATTAGTTCAAGTACAGCACCTAGTTACAGTGCTCGTTGGGTAAGCCAATTAGGTTTACGTTTCAAGTTTTAATGGAATAATTTAAGGATCTAATTTTGGTCTATATCAATGCCCTCCAATTTGGAGGGCATTTTTTTTGACTTGGTTTTGTAAGATCTTAATTTTATTTGTAGTTTTAAAGGGTATGGGCCAAAATTTAACACAGTTTACAATTGGTATTGAGGAAGAATATATGGTATTAGACCCTGCTTCCAAGGAACTAAAGAGCCATCAGCAGTCTATTGTCAATGAAGGAGAGAAAACCTTTAAAGATCAAATCAAGGCCGAGATGCATCAGGCAGTCGTCGAAGTTGGAACAGGTATTTGTGAAAATATAGAAACCGCTTTTGAGGAAGTACTTGAACTAAGAACGCATGTAGCTAAGATAGCGAACGATTTAGGTTATAGTGTGGGCGCTTCGGGCACCCACCCTTTTAGTTTATGGGAAACACAATTGATTTCGGACCAAAGCAGGTATCAAGCCCTTTTAAACGAATTACAGCAAGCTGCAAGGAGTAATTTGATTTTTGGTCTACATGTACACATTGGAATAGAAGATCGCCGAATGGCCATTCATATTGCCAACACAGCTAGGTATTTTCTCCCACATATTTATGCTTTAAGCACCAACTCCCCTTTTTGGGAGTCAAGTAATACAGGCTATAAATCTTATCGCTCTAAAATTTTTGATAAATTTCCTAGAACTGGTATCCCAGACTATTTTGAAAGCATTGAGGCTTATGAAAGTTTTATCCAATTGTTAATCAAAACCAATTGTATTGATAATGCTAAAAAAATATGGTGGGATTTAAGGGTACACCCAGTTTTTAACACCATTGAATTTAGGATTTGCGATGTGCCCATGACGGTGCAAGAAACGGCTACCATCGCTGCGTTGTTTCAGGCTTTATGTGCTAAAATTTACACACTCAGAAGGCAGAATATCAATTTCATAAATTACCAACGCGCATTGATTAATGAAAATAAATGGCGTGCAAGTAGGTATGGGATAGATGGACTATTGATTGACTTTGGTAAAGAAAAAGAAATGCCTGTCAAGGATTTAATCAATGAACTGCTTGACTTTGTGGATGGCGTGGTGGATGATTTAGGAAGCAGAAAGCATATCGAAAAAGTACAGGCTATTTTTGACAATGGAACTGGTGCAGACAGACAACTAAAGGTTTTTAATGAAACTGGCAGCTTAGTGGAAGTCGTAAAGTATATAGAGGGAAGCTTCTTGCAAGCGTAAGCAAGTCATTTTTACTTAAAATCAAATAGTGTGGCTGTGAATAATCCACGTTCTCTCTTTTTAAAAATCACATCCCAATCTCCCTTATACCTTAAAATTTTTGGCACTAACAATCCGTTAGGGGTATACGTCATTTCGACTTCCATTTGAACATTAAAATCATAGACACCTGCTTTGTAACTTAGGGAATAGTTACGGCCTAAAACCTCTAAAGTAGCTGGATTAAACCAAGTAATCATTTGATCTATCACCACTCTGTCTTTTGCAAAAAAACCAAGATCCTCTTTTGGTTTAATTTCAAATACATAGGCCAATTTACCATGGTAGTCTACATAATCTAATCTGTATGTATATAATTCATGTGCCTTATCGTCGTACAAATCTAATTTATTACCAATCATTGGTATTCCAGGAATTTTTTCGCCCGGATTAAAAAACAACATCTTCAATTGTTCTTTTGCTTTTTCAATACCAGAACCTTGAATCGTTCTTTTTTTACCTTTTACAATATTGGTTTCACCACAAATTTGTCCTTTGGTAAAAAATAAACTCGCATATAAAGAAGGTGTCACATAATTGTATTCGCCTTTATGATCTCTTAAGTTCCCAAATGTTTTTTCGTCTAATACATCCATTGTTCTACAAGGGCCAATTTTATTTTGCCTTGTTCGACTATCTAAAGAGGCTACTATCTTTAGATTTTTATCGTACATCTCTATGTGGTTAAAAGAGCTGTATCCTATTATCCTTAAGGTTTTGAAGGCTTTGTAAAAGCTAGTATCTTGCTTAATTTTTTCTAAAATAGCCTTATAATCAAAATTGTTTCTAACAATGGCATCTGTTAAAGTAAAAGATTGGTTGGCTAGATTTAGTGTGGTATCCTGCGCCCAAGCATGCCCCAATAAACTCATACACATTAAAAATAAAAATGCACGCATGTTTATTTAATTTGGGTCATTTTATAGTCCACTTTCACTTTGCCTTTATGAATATCATTTAATTTGCCCTGTAACATTTTTTTTCTGAGCGGCTTAATATAATCAATGAACAGCTTGCCCTCAATATGATCATACTCATGTAGGATCACACGAGCAGTCATGCCTTCAAAAGTATCTGTATGCGTTACAAAATTTTCGTCCATGTATTTAAGCGTCACTTTCTCGTGTCTTAAAACATCTTCTCTAATTTTTGGGATACTCAAACATCCCTCATTGTACACCCACTCATTCCCACTTAATTCAATAATTTCTGCGTTAATGAATACACGTTTGATACCAGGTGCATCTGGATAAGCTGCGTCTTCTGGTTCGGCATTTTCAAATATTTGTTGGCTATCCATCACAAATAACCTGATGGCACGATTAATCTGAGGTGCCGCAAGGCCAACCCCATTGCTATCGTACATGGTTTCCCACATATCTTCGATAAGCTTTGTCAAATTGGGATAATCCGCATCGATTGGCTCACTCACTTTTCTTAAAACGGCAGCACCATAGGCTACAATTGGTAAGGTCATAGTAGTTCAATTATGGGTGCAAAGTTACAATAAATAGGTCGTAAATAGATTCTGTGTTCGCTAGGCCATTAGATCCCTGTTGTTAAGGTATTCTTGAAGTAGGATGGTTGCAGCAATTAAATCTACATTCTGCTTTACTTGACGGTCTTTCTTTTTCATCCCCATTTCCACCATGGCCCTCACAGCAGTTTTTGAACTAAAGCGCTCATCCACAGTTTGAATAGGGATGTTTGGAAACTTTTCGGTTAATTCAATAATGGCTTTTTTAACCAAGGGTGTCGCATGGGTTGGAGAAGCATCTAAGTTTAAAGGCTCCCCTATTAAAATTAATTCAACAGGCTCCTTGGATATATAATCTGTTAAAAAAGTATATAAGCTTTTTGTATCCACAGTGGTTAATGAAGTCGCAATCATTTGAAAGGGATCAGTCACTGCCAATCCACATCGCTTTCCCCCGTAATCTATGCAAATGATTCTAGCCAATGGTGCTGTGTTAAAAATTTAAAATAATTGACGCAATTACAAAGATACTAAAGACAATGCTGGCAATCCCATTCGCTGTCATAAAAGCCAAATTTACTTTAGATAGATCATTTGGTTTCACAATACTTTGTTGATAGACCAATAAAATATTAAACACAAGCAATCCTATTGAAAATAGCCAATGGAAATTTCCTATAAAATAGGCAGTCCACAAAAAGACCCCCGAAAAAAAATGAAAAATTCTAGATATGCTTAAGGCCTTTTTTACACCCCAATGACTTGGCATAGAGTAAAGCGCTAGTGATTTATCAAACTCAGCATCTTGTAATGAATAGATAATGTCAAAACCACTTACCCAAAAAATAATCGCGAAAGAAAAAAGTAAAGGCAGTATGTCAAATACCCCTGTCACCGCTAAATAAGCGCCAATAGGTGCTAAAGAGAGTCCTA
>JBMOFB010000052.1:0-10953 GCA_049314475.1 Sediminibacterium sp. | reverse complement strand
CATAAAAAAAAGACCTCGAAAATTCGAGGTCTTTTTTTTATGCCCATCTTCAATTTATTTTTTTGTTGGCTTCTTTAAATTTACCAACACAATACCATGTTTGTACTTTGCTCCAAACTTAGCAATGGCGTCTGGGCCTTTGTACACATCCATAGAAGCAATGAGTGCCGTGTTGATTTTAACCACTTTGGCATAAGGGGTTTCAACTCCGTCTACTAAATAAATAGGCATCACTGGATCTGATTTTCCAGTTGGTGCGGTACTAGGTTTTTGTGCTGCTACAACGAAGCTGAGCATACTCAATAAAATTACACTGGCTATTTTTTTCATCTTTCTATTTTTTTGAATTTAGTGATATAATTTTTCAAGTTCTTGATTGGTGAATTCCATTAAATTTTTAACATACTCAGGAGAGAAATTGAATTCTAATCCTGCTGTTTGATACAATTCTGGTAAGGTCTTTGTTCCACCTAAAGCTAAAGCATTCATGTAATTTTCTAATGCTTGTTTAGGATCTTTTTGATACTGCATCCACATACCAATGGCACCCAACTGTGCAATACCATATTCGATATAATAAAAAGGTACTTCAAATAAATGCAACTGTCTTTGCCATCCTATCGCCCTAAATTCTTTTAACCCTGATTGATTTAAAGTCTTGCAAGAAAATTCCTTCATAATATTTTGCCACTCATTGGTTCTTTGCTCTATTGTATGTGCAGGATGTGTATACACCCAATGTTGGAATTTATCAATGATTGCTATCCATGGGAAAATGGTGATTGTTCTTTCTAATTGATGCTCAATGGCTCTGTTTAAATCTGACTCTTTTTCAAAAAACGGCTGCCAGTGCTGCATACTAAACAATTCCATGGCCATGCTTGCCACTTCAGCAATTTCCATTGGATATTCTTTGAATGCGCTTAATGACAAAGGATGTGATAAAAAAGAATGCACTGCATGTCCGCCTTCATGCACCATCGTGGTCACATCGCTCATCTGCCCAGCAGCATTCATGAATATAAATGGTGCACCAGATTCTGCTAAAGGACAATTGTATCCACCTGGTGCTTTGCCTTTTCTACTTTCTAAATCAAAATGCTTAAGCTCATTCATTTTTCTTAAGCAGTCTGCAAAGAAGGGATCAATCTGTTCAAAGCAAGCCACCGATTTTTCATATAAATCTTTTCCGTCTGTGAATGGGCGCAAGGGCTTGGTACCAGCAGGTTCAGCTTCTAAGTCCCATGGCTTAAGCATATCTACTCCTAGCTTTTCTTTTTTACGCGTGTAAATTTTTTCGATCAACGGCATCACATGTAGCTTAACTGCTTCATGAAATTGAAAACAATCTTCTTTGGTATAATCAAAACGACCTAACTCTGCAAACTTGTAATCACGGTAATTTTCAAAGCCCGCATTCAAAGCCACTTGGTGTCTTTTTTGAACTAAGCTGGTAAATAAATCATGCATTGCTTCCTGGTCTTGCAATCTTCTTGTTTGAATTTTTCGATACACTTCCTCTCTAAATGCGCGGTCTTCGTTTTCTAAAAATTGTGCGGCTTGTTGTAAGGTATATTCTTTACCACCCACTTCGATGGTCATCTTGCCAGCAATCACACCGTATTGTTGTTGTAAAACACTTAACTCAGCTTGAATAGGAATGTTCTCTGTTCTAAATAACTCAATACTTTTTTTGACTGACCTTAAATAGGTATGGTATTTTGCTTGATCTAATTGAGCAGTATACTCGGATTGAATTAATTTTTTATTCAATGCATCTGCGTATGGTTGCATCTGAGGTTGAATTTCCATACAGAAAAAAGTAAATGCATCTTCTAAGCTTTTATCTGTGGTATCACAGGTCATTTTTATTTGTCTCCAACAAGCATCTTCACTGATACAAGCTTCCAACTCACTTAAATCTGTCAACCATGCCTCTAAATCCTGGACAGATAGAATAGGTCGCTCTTTCAATTCCTTGAAAAAAGGCTCCAAACTTGCCCAATCTGTGATCACAAAGTCGGCTGGAAGGTATTTATGGCTTAATTTTTGGATGTCGGCTGTTCTCTGCATAAGGTGCTTTATTAAGACGCAAATTTACTACTTTTACACACTTTAAAATAGTTAAATAAGTGGCCGAAACAATTCATTTACTTCCAGATCATATTGCCAATCAAATTGCTGCAGGCGAAGTCATTCAAAGACCGGCCAGTGCTGTCAAGGAATTGTTGGAAAATGCGGTAGATGCCGAGGCCACAGAAATTCGACTAATCATTAACGAGGCTGGTAAGTCATTGATTCAGGTGATTGATAATGGCAAGGGCATGTCCGAAAAAGATGCTCAAAATGCATTTGCGAGGCATGCTACTAGTAAGATTAGTGTAATTGAAGACTTGTTTGAAATACGCACCATGGGTTTTAGAGGCGAAGCCTTGGCATCCATTGCCGCGGTAGCGCAAGTGCAACTAAAAACTAAAAGACAAGATGACGAGGTTGGCACAGAGGTCTCCATTGAAAATAGTAAAGTGATTTCAACTGCTCCAGTTGCAACACCTGCTGGCACGAGCATTAGTATGAAAAATTTATTTTTCAATGTCCCTGCGAGAAGGAATTTTTTGAAAAGCAATTCTGCGGAACTTAAACATATTCTAGAAGAGTTTACAAGGGTGGCATTGGCTTTCCCTGAGATCTATTTTAATTTAAACAACAATGGTCAGGAAGTCTACCATTGGGATGGAGGCAGTTTTAAACAAAGAGCCATTCAAGTATTAGGCAACCATTATCAAAGTAAATTAGTGACAGTAGGAGAACATACAGACTACTTAACCATCTCTGGTTTTGTTGGTAAGCCAGAGACTGCAAAAAAAACAAGAAGCGATCAATACTTTTTTGTCAATAGAAGATTTATTAAGAGTGCTTACTTACACCATGCCATCACCAACGCCTTTGATGGTTTAATTTCAAAAGATAGTTTTCCAAGTTATATTTTATACATCGATGTAGATCCTTCTAAAGTCGATATCAATGTGCATCCAACCAAACAAGAAATTAAATTCGAAGATGATAAAATTATCTATGCATTTGTTCAAGCGGCTGTCAAACATGCATTAGCCCAGTTTAGCATTGCGCCTTCATTGGATTTCTCTTTAGATGCCAATATCCAACAATTAGATGCCATTCAAAAACCTTTTTCAGAAAGTCAAGTTCAAGAAACTTCGAGAAAGTCCTTGTATGAAGGTTTTACGCAAAAGAATCAAGCGCATTTTATACCAAAATCAGCTCAAGGTGGACAGCAGGATTGGAAAGATTTTTTTACTGAATTACCCACTGCAAATCAGGAATTCATTGTGAAACCCTCTTCGATGGGTTTATACAAAGAAGACGCATCCTTATCTGTTCCCGAAGATGCATTTTTAATGCAGTTGCATCAAACTTATATCATTGCTCCAACCAAGAGTGGAATCATTATCATCCACCAACAATTAGCACACGAAAGAGTCCTATACGAAAAGTATCAAAAAGCAAGTGCACAGCCACATGCCACACAAAAAAGTTTATTTCCTGTTGTATTGGAATTAAGTGCTAGTGACGCTGTGTTACTTGAAGAGATGTTAGAAGACTTAGCCAATATTGGTTATGAAATAGAAGCGTTTGGCCAAAATAGTTTTATCATTCAAGGTATCCCTGCAGACGTACTTGCGGGTAACGAAAAAAACGCCATCGAACTTTTGTTAGAACAGTTCAAACATTTTAGTGCCGATTTGAAATTTAGTAAAAGAGAAAAATTAATTCGCTGTATGGCACGCCAAATGGCTATTAAAACAGGACAGAATTTAGGACAAAGGGAAATGCATGGCTTGATTGAATCACTGAGCGAGTGCGATATCCCCAACACCACTGCCTCTGGAGCGCCTACCTTCATTGAATTCAATCAAGATTATTTAGATCGATTGTTTAGTAAGTAAAAAAGTGTACTTCCTTAGTATCCTTGCCTATGAAGGGTTACCATGTCGTATTATAAACTACACTTACTTACATGCCTTTTGTAACATTTGTTAAATAAGCCTCAACAGCTCTTCTAACTTGAGCACTTGATGGACTCATGTGATTCGCTACCAATACCGAAAAATATAATTTTTGTTGCTTCGGCGTATAAATGAATCCACTTAATGCCACTTGGCCTCCCAATGTGCCTGTCTTTGCATAAATGGTTCCTGGAAAATTTTTATAGTAGGCAGCAATCGTGCCTTCTCCGCCCTTTTCAAATAAATTTTTAACTCGAGCTTCTCCGAACTTTGCTTGCATCTGTTGCAAAATAGCAATATAGTTTTCTGGGGTATTTAAATTGTATCGGCTTAATCCACTTCCGTCTACCCAGCGCATTCGCTGTGGTAAATTTGTAAAAACTGTTTTTGAAAAGGTATCTAATAATGCGGCGTCATCCATCTTGCCTAACAATTGCTCACTTGCCATTAATACAATTTGATCTGCATAAAAATTATCACTTCGGAACATCATTATTTTTAGCAAACTATCCGTTGGCACAGTTTTAATCGACTTGAAACTATTTGTTGGGACTGAAATATAGTTTTGAAAGCTTATTTTTTTGTATAAGGTATCATTCAATAATTCAATTGCTTTTACCATTGGCGTATGTTCTTGGCTAAAAGGAACTTGAAAATATGTACGTTTATTACTTTCGCTTGTAGTTGTAAAATTATTTCCAGACATATTTCTTGTCCAGTTTTTTTCCTGCACTATACCTAAATCTTTATAGTCCCTAAAAAAATAAAAAGGCTTAATAGAATCTATTTTTTTATTATTCTGGTAAAAGTGCACCACATTGCCATAAATCGGCATCCTACTTCTTTCTGGCTGATAGTCTTCGGCATAATCATTCCAAGACCAACCACTCCCAAATACTTCAAATTGATCTTTTTGATTACCAACTAGTACAACTTGCTTCTTTGTGTTTTTGATTAAATCCACTACTGGTTGATAACTAAATTCAGGATGCATAAAACTTGGATCCCCTAGTGGCATCAAAAATAAGGTGTCAACATTTTCTGCCATTTTCCATCCTGGTAATGAATCTCCCAGAAATTCAAGGCCTAAATAGGTTGCTAAAATTTTTGTATTGCTTGCGGGCGTAAAATAATGATTGCTCTGGTATTTTGTGAGCCACTGACCCTTTGTATCATTGTATATGGCAATCCCAATATGAGCACCCTTTACCGCTTCAGAAGTTAATAATATTTTTTGTGCTTGACGAACTGAACATGCACTTAAAATCATTGCTGTTGCTACCGCAATGAATAAGAACTTTAAATAATTTTCAAACTTAAATGGGTTTACTCTCTTTCTAGTGCTCTTAGCCATCTTTCTGGAATTTCGTTGTTGGAAGCTACTAAATAATCCTTATAACTACAAGGCATCCATTCGTCATTATGCGATTTCATCCACCATCTGCCAGTGCTTTTACTTTGTAAAAATTGGGTGTCGATATCTGAAAAAGCTATTTGAAATTCTTTAAAGCGATCTAAGTCAGTTAGCGGCGCTTCTTTTTTACCACGATGGACTCCGTCAATGATGTACCATATCATTTGCGCCATTTGAATGGCTGTTAATCCATGGTGATCTAGTTCTGCCTGGTATCCAAATAAACCAATAGAACTTGTTTTCCAACTCATTCCAGCATATTGCATCAACACACATGCTTCTTCTCCATTAAAACCATTTGTTGTAATGATATTGGCGGGTGCTTGTGCATGTTGGATGGCACTAATGTCAAAACTCATCATGTGGCTATCTCTAATGACAGGCTCCATCTCTTCGATACTTTCACGTACTACTCCCAGTCTAAAACAGTCAAACCTAAGCTTGTCAATTGTTTCAAGCATATGGGGATGCATAAAATAACTTTGGAAACCTATGTGTGCATAATGGTTTAAATGATTTGGTAACCCTGTAAATAATTCTTCTAAAAAATGATCTGATGGTAATCTGGCTTCTAAATCTAAATCGATTTTAGCATCTGCCACCACCGCATTCACTAAAGTTGGAATGGCAGTATAGGCATGGTATTGAGGTAGCGTAAGGTCATGAGAACCACCCATGATGATCACTTTTTTATTTTGAAGCATCAATTCTGCAATCACTGTTCTCAATGCAGCATAACTATCTTGAATAGACTGTCCAATTTTTACGTTTCCCATATCTGCAATCGTAACCTGAGCATGCCAATAATATAAATTGTACAAAGCAGCTCTTACCGCATTGGCAGCCTCAAAGCCATTTAAAGCAAATCCAGCACCCCTGCATTCACCGGCACCAATCAACACGATATCTGCATCCGTGATGTCAGGTAAATGATTTTCATAAGATTTAATATGCTTGCCAAGCTGGGTATCACGATAACCTTCGTCCTTTGACAAAAAAGATAGGTTAATTGGTTCTACAAAGTCTTGAATAGAGGACAATGACATGGGTTAAAATTATCTATAAATATTAACGCAAATTTTACCAAAACATTGCGTTAAGGGACATTAATCTTGGAATTTATAGCCCACCCCTCGCATAGAAATAAAGTGTTTTGGGTGCTTTGGGTCAATTTCGAAGTACTTTCTAAAATTAAGGATAAAATTATCGATGGTTCTTGTATTTGGAAATACTTGATAGCCCCAGACCAATTGAAGGATTTTTTCCCTTGTGACCACCGTTTGTTTATGCTCTATAAGTAGTTTTAACAACAATGATTCTCTTTTTGTGAGGGTGATTTTTTGTCCGGATGCAAGCAACGCCTCCGAGGCGTTAAAATCAATGCTATGGCCTTTAAATTGATACCGGTCAATCTGAGGAGCTGCATGCACTTGCTGTACCTGTTTTTGTATCAGTTTTGAAACCCTTAAAAGCAATTCTTCTAAATTAAATGGCTTGGTTAAATAATCATCCGCACCCAATTTTAATCCCTGAACCCTATTGGCACTTGTATTTTTTGCGCTTACTATTAAAATGGGTGTTTGATTATTGTTCAATCGCATATGTTCTGTAATGCTAAAACCATCTAAAGAAGGCAACATAATATCCAAAATCAATAAATCATAATGGGCGGATTGTATTTTCTTTAAAGCTTCACCACCATCATATGCAGAATCCACCTCGTAACCCTCCATCTCTAAATTCAGCTTCAAGGCCTCATGAAGGTGCTCTTCGTCTTCCACTAATAAGATACTATGTTTATGCATGTTTAATCTGCCTTGAGTTGAACCACAAAAATACTTCCTTTAGGTTGATTTGGCTTGACGAAAATAGTTCCAGCGTGGAATGTGACAATTTTTTTACATAAATACAATCCTAATCCAGTGCCCTTAGTAGATCTAGTTTGTTCTGCACCTACTCTATAAAATTTATCAAATACTTTTGATCTTTCTTCTGGTGCAATCCCAATCCCTTGGTCTTTTACATTCAATTCTATAGTTGTTCCAATTATATGTAAGTCAACAAAAATAGGTGTTCCTGGATCCGTATATTTATTCGCATTGTCCAATAAATTATTAATCATCAACTGCAATAACAATGGTTCGCCTTGTAATTGAATAGCCGGATCAATTGAACAAATACATTTTCTATTCGTATATCTTTCTTCAAAGGATTGTACACATTGAAAAGCAATGGTGGAAAGATCTACTACTTGTTTACTGGTTTCATATTGTCCCATTTCGAATTGAGAGGCCAATAAAATATTGTTACACAGTGCGTCTAATCGTTTTGTTTCTTTAAGCGTATTTTCTATTAAATGTTGTTGTTGTGCAGGTTGTAAATCTCTTTTTACAATCGTCTCTAAATTTAATTGAGTGACTGCTATGGGTGTTTTAAGTTCATGTGTCACTGCCATCATAAAATTTTGTTGCAAAGTCGAATACTTTAATTGCTTCAATAATGAACGGTACACATAAATAGCACCTAAAAGAAAAAGTAATAAAAATGTCAAGCCTTCTCCTATATACTGTTTTGTTTTTCTGACAGCAAATGCTTCTATAGTGGCAATATGCTGTTGATCTATTTCGCCCTTAGCTTTAAGTGTTTCTATTTTTGTGGCTGTTAGTAATTCATTTTGTTGAACAAGGGCTACATACCACCAGATAAAGGCAGCGACCATATAGGTTAGGAATAGCCAATAAATGATTCTAACCCACACTAATTTTGATATCGAAAATGGCATGCGCATTTTATGGATTTGCTTTTTCTAGTCGTATACCTGTAGATAAAATATTTTGTAAAGGGTCTTCGCGCATTGAATGCTTGATCGTAAACTCATTTAAGCCATACTTTAATTTAATTGGCTTTGAATACACTGGAATACGTTGATCATAGATATCATCCATCCCTGTTCCTAGCCAACCTTTTTGATCGTCTGCTAAATTTAAATTAAAGGTTTCTTTCTTGGCTTGCTCCGTTTTACTGCTATGCGTTAAATCGATCCAGATATTTTTATAATGATAGGCATTATGGTGTCTGATGACAAAAATAACTTTGTACAATTGATTGGTGTCGGTGATATTGAATGTATATTTTTCTGGTTTTGTGCTACTCCATTGATGGTCTGGATGAATTGTATTTTGTTCAGATAAAGGTATTGTTTGGCAGGCAGCGATGCTGATTATAAAACAGATACCCCATACTATACGATAACACTTACCCATTTATAAAACATTTAAAATTTGTTCTTTTGCTTTTTCCAATTCATCCTTCATCACAATCACTGCCTTTTGAATGTCTACATCATTGGCCTTAGACCCAGTTGTATTGATTTCTCGACCCATTTCTTGTAAAACAAATGATAATTTTTTTCCTTTATTCGAATCTTTTTCGGCAAGGATTGATTTAAAATAAGCGCAATGGTTTGTTAATCGAACACGCTCTTCTGAAATATCAATTTTTTCGATATAGTAAATCAATTCTTGTTCTAAACGGTTGTTGTCATACTTATCTGGTCCAACATGTTGTTCTAATAATTTAAATAGGCCGTCTTTTATTTTTGTTCTTCTATTTGGCTCAAGCAGGGCAATCGCAGCTTGTTGTGCTTCAATTCCGGCAACGCGCTCTAATAAATCCAACTCGATAGACTTTCCTTCCTCTTGTCTATGTATATTCAATAAATCAATGGCTTGTTTCAATAAATTAAAAATGGCTTGTTTTTCTTCTTCAGCTAAAACTTCATTGGTAGAAGAAACCACATCTGGCATTTTTAATAAAGTACTTAAAATATTTTCCTTCCCAATACCTAATTCATCGGCTAGTTCAACGATTGGTTGATAATATGATTTAGCTAAATCTTTATTGATATTCACCGGCTTTGAAGCACCATTAGATCTAACAGCAATGGAACACTCAACACTCCCTCTAAATAAGTATTCATTTAAGGTATTTCTAATTTCAACTTCAATTGGTTTTAATAAAGAAGGAATATTTAAACGAACATCAAATTGCTTGCCGTTTAGAGACTTGACTTCCACTATGAGTGTTTTGTCATTGAATGTCATTTCCGCCCTTCCATAACCCGTCATTGAATACAACATAAGTATACCATTATTTAGTCCATAAAGGTATTAAATAATGAGCTTGCAAGCGCTAAAGTTTGTACTTTAGCGAAGATTTTCGCCCATGTACGATAAAGCACAAATACAAGCATTACAGCAAATTACAAAGCAGTTTTTAGCGACGCCTTTAGGCATTGAATTAACTGCATTAAAAAAGGTATTACAGTTTCATGAATACCAATATTATGTGGTCAACGAACCCTTGATTAGTGATTACGAATATGACCAACTCTTCCAAGTTTTACTAAAGATTGAAGCCTCAGATCCTACTTGTATCACTCCAGACTCACCAAGTCAAAGAGTAGGCAATAGTTTGAATAGCAATTTTGAAACGGTACCGCATTTGGTGCCCATGTTAAGCTTAGAGAATAGCTATGATGCAGAAGACCTAATTGATTTTGACCGCAAAGCAAGAGAAAGTGCCAACCTAGAATCCATTACATATTGTGTGGAGCCAAAATTTGACGGCGCTAGTATTTCCTTAATCTACGAAAATGACCTTTTAGTTCGAGCATGTACCAGAGGAGATGGTGTTGAAGGAGAAGACATCACCAACAACATCAAACAAATTAGGTCTATCCCATTACAAATTCCACTTGCAGAAAATGGCATTCAACAAATTGAAATTCGTGGCGAAGTCATAATGACTAAAAAGGCTTTTAACGATTTTAATGATAAATTAAAATCCAAGAATCAATCCCTCCTTGCCAATCCAAGAAATGCTGCATCAGGTAGTTTGAGAATGAAAGATCCTAAGGAAGTGGCAGAAAGAAATTTAGACGCATTTATTTATCATGTGAGTTATATTTTACCCATCTCTGAAAAAACAGTGAACCCACTATTAAAAACCCATAGTGGGACTTTGGAGTTTTTATGGAATATGGGATTTAGATCACCCGAAAAAGAAAAACAAATTGCATCTAAAATACAGGATGTCATTGATTATTGTAGCATTGCAGCTGCTAAAAGAGACGAACTTCCTTACGAGATTGATGGCCTAGTGATTAAAGTCAACGATTTAGCATTACAAGAAAAATTAGGCATGACATCGCACCATCCGAGGTGGGCCATTGCTTATAAATTTAAGGCGAGACAAGCGACTACCATTTTAGAGCATGTAGAATTTCAAGTGGGTAGAACTGGCGCAGTCACACCAGTGGCTAAATTAAAACCAGTGGCTATTGGAGGTGTAACCGTTTCTAGTATTTCTATCCATAACGAAGAATATATCATTGAAAAGGATTTGCTTCTAGGAGACACTGTGATTATAGAACGTGCTGGGGATGTCATACCACAAATTGTTCATTCAATCGTAAGTCTTAGAACAGGTATCGAAAAAAAGATTCAATTTCCA
>JBMOFB010000051.1:0-10974 GCA_049314475.1 Sediminibacterium sp. | reverse complement strand
AATCCTTTACTCGATAATAAGGGGAACCTCATGGCCGAGACTGCTTTTATGGTTTTAGACCATATTGCTAAAAAGATCTAACAAATTTTCACTAAATATTAAACAAAACCTTCATTTCCATTGTTTTATACTTGAATTCAAATAATGAAGTATATGCAATGGTTTAAAGTGGTTTTTGTAGGTTTATTGCTTGTTTTTTCTGCAAATTTAGCTGTAGCGCAAGGTACAGTTCAAAATACTGGTAAGCTGAGTGGTGTTTTAGTGAATAGAAAAACCCAACAAAATGTTGGCGGTCTTTTGGTATCCTTAACACCAACTGGTGAAAAAATGATCTCCGACAGCAATGGTGCATTTAGGTTTACTAGTCTTTTACCTGGCACTTACGCAATTAAAATTACAGGTCTTGGCATACAAGAAAAATTACTAACCAATGTGATAGTCACATCGGGTAATGAAAATACTTTTACTATTGAACTTGATCCTACTGTCAATCAACTGAATGCTGTGACTGTTAAAAGCAGACGCAATACAGCAAAAGCAACTACATTAGAGAGTCCATTGAGTATTCAAAGATTAACTGCCGAGGAAATTAAAGCCAATCCAGGTGGTAATTTTGATATTAGCAAAGTAATCCAGTCTTTACCAGGTGTGGGTGGTGGTGCAGCAGGGGGTACTTTTAGAAACGATATTGTTATTAGAGGCGGTGCGCCAAGTGAGAACGTTTTTTATTTAGATGGTATTGAAGTCCCAATCATCAATCACTTTAGTACTCAAGGCAGTGGCGGTGGTCCTCAAGGGATATTGAATGTCAGTTTTATTCAGGACGTAAAATTGAGTACTTCTGCATTTGATGCTAGATATGACAATGCATTAAGTAGTGTTTTTCAGTTCAAACAAAAAAATGGAAACGCCAATAAATTGCAAGGAAATTTTAGAATGAGTGGAACGGAAGTGGCTGCCACTTTAGATGGACCTATTTCTAAAAAAACAACTTTCTTAGCTTCAGTAAGACGAAGTTATTTAGAATTACTTTTTCAAGCATTGGATTTACCTATACGTCCTAATTATTGGGATTATCAATTTAAGACGACTACAAAAATTAATGATAAAACCACTTTCACAACGCTTGGGTTAGCTGCCATTGATGAATTTAGATTAGCAGCACCAAGAGAAGTAACACCAGAAAAATTATTCGCCATCAATAATAATCCTTTGGTGAATCAATGGAACTATACCCTTGGTATTTCTTTGAAAAAATTAATTCAAGATGGTTATTGGAATTTATCGCTTAGCCGAAACACATTGGACAATCAAGCAGATAGGTACGAAGACAACGATAAGCCTTCTGAAGCAACACGCACGTATCAAATTAGAAGTAACGAGACAGAAAATAAATTGCGATTTGACGTCACAAAAAATATGAATGACATTAGTTTAAGTTATGGTTTAGTGGCGCAGTATGTGCAATTTGACAATGCCTTTTATCAATTATTCAGACCAGCTTTAAAAGATAGTACTGGTAAAACGATTCAAAATGCAATTACTTTTAATACCAATACTGGCGTTAATTTTTTAAGGTATGGTGGGTTCGTGCAATTGGGTACAAGATTATTCGACGATCGCTTGGCTGTTAGTACAGGACTAAGGGCAGATGCGAATAGTTTTGAGGCAAGTAGTCAAAATCCTTTTGATCAACTAAGCCCAAGAATTAGTTTAAGTTATGCGTTAAGTAATACATGGAATTTTAGTGCGAGTTATGGTACTTATTATAGACTACCTAGTTATACGCAATTGGCTTATTCCAATAATGGATTCACGAATCCAGGAAAGTACATTCAGTCTAACCACTATGTTGCTGGATTTGAATTTTTACCTTCAAGCACTACCCGTTTCACATTTGAAGGATTTTACAAGGGGTATAAAAATTACCCAGTAAGCATACTAGATGAAATTAGTATTGCTAATAAGGGGATTGAATTTGGTGCAATAGGAAACGAACCTATCCAACAAGATGGTACCGGTAGGGCCTATGGTTTTGAGTTTTTTGCGCAACAAAAATTGACAGAAAAATTCTTTGGTGTATTGAGTTATACTTTATACTGGAGTGAATTCTCTGGCCTCGATAAAAAATTAAAACCAGCTAGTTGGGATAACAGACATTTAATAAGTACAACTGTAGGCTATAAGCTTCCAAAGAATTGGGAGCTAGGTGTTAAATTTAGATACCAAGGTGCAGCGCCTTATACGCCCTTTAATTTAGAGCAAAGTAGATTGAATTTTTTAACATTGGGCAATGGCGTATTTGATTACGATCGAGTGAATACCTTAAGATTAAAAGCATTTCATTCTGGAGACCTTCGTTTGGATAAAAAGTGGAACTATAAAAAAACGACTTTTGATTTCTACATAGATATCCAAAACTTTTATGGTACAAAAAGCACAGGATCCCCTCAATATACTTTTAAAAGAAAAGAGGATAATTCTGCATTTATAAGTACCAATGGAAAACCAGTACAAATGAACGGTAGCAATGCAATCCCTTATTTTTTAGAAAATGCGGAAGGGACTGTTATACCTACCATTGGATTCATCATTGAATTTTAATGAATTAAACGAACTATATTCGATTTTAAAATTTGTATTTCATTTTACCTAATCTACTATGAAAAATTTAGATGCCATCCTGCCTGAATTAGCAAATTATATTGCTGATTATAACCAATCTAATCATGCCATATCAGAGGCTTCTGTGGGTTGGCATTTAGAACATAGCTTATTAGTGATTAAGCAAATTACAGCGACCGTAGCCCAGTCAGAACCTAAGTTGTATAAAAGTAAATTTAATGTAAAGCGTTTTGTTGTCTTTTTGACAAAGACCATCCCAAGAGGTAAAGCAAAAGCACCTAAAGTGGTAATTCCTTCTGAAGAAATTACAGTTGATTTATTACAAGAGAGTTTAAAGAATACGTACCAAGCGATTACTTATCTAAAAGATTGTGAGGTTAACCAATATTTTATGCACCCATTTTTTGGACAGCTCAATAAAAAACAAACCATTAAATTTCTGGAGATTCATACCCAGCACCATTTAAAAATCATTAGAGATATTTTAAAGTAGCGTTGATCTAGTTTTCGTTCAATTTAGAAATACATTTAATTAAGTCTTCTTCCTTCTTAATTTTCAAATTATTTTTTTGTAGTATACTTTGAATTTTTGTAGCATCCTCTTTGTAAAGACTTAATAAATCTTCATTTGACTTTGGTGCTTTTTTTAAGCTCATTGATTGATCATACAAGAATAATCTAGGAAACTGCTCAATGGTTCTTAACATGGTTGCACTACTATATGGTTTTGCTTCAGTCACTTGAATAAAAAAATATTTTAGCAAGCTAACTTTTCCTTTGGTAAGGACTTGGTAAATTGTTTTATGATTTTGCTTTTCATAAACAGGAAATCCATATTCAAAAAAAAGTAATTCACCATTTTTATTCAACTCCACTTGTTTGATGGCTGGTAATACAGCTAGTTCTTTACCCTCGGGTGTTTTATAAATCACCTCGTTGCTTAACAAATTAATTTTAATAAGCACATTTTCGTAACGTTGACCAGTTGCCAACACAATATTTGATGGTAAAAATTCAGGATCAAAATAGGGAGATCCATAATTTTCCATGTCTACTCCCAGATTCACCATTTTGCCATTGCCATCCATTGTAAGAATAACAGACTGACCTATATCTTTCAAACTAAAATTGTTTAAAGTTTGAGCTTGGCTTAAATGACCGATTAACAAGAGGCTACAAATTAAAAAGCTGTTCAAAAAGTGTTTCATACTAGGAAGATTTATCTTTTAAAATTAGTGTTTATTTAATTTAGAAGATAATTTTCATTTTTTAGTCTTAAAGCGTTCAAAATCAATTATGTTATCATTTATTAAGAAAACTAATATCAATATCCAGTCCGTTATCCAGTCCGTTATATTACATTAATTATTTCAATAGCCACTATTTACTTTACTTATAAACTAACATTTGTTACTCCTTGTTTATGTATTTTTTTTTATGATTTAGTTATGATATTGTTAATTCTTTATTATATTCGACATCTGAATGGATGATTTTTACCGCTTATCACAATGTAAGAATTAAAAATCATCCATTCTCCAGAAAAATTTTAATTACAAAACAAAACAACATGACTAAAAAAATCATTGTAAGTGTTTGTGCTTTTTTAATGACCATTATGGTCGGTTTCGCACAAACAGTTACCATAACCGGTAAGGTTATTGATGAAAAGAATGATCCTGTTGCCGGAGCAAGTGTGCTTGAAAAAAGCACTACTAAAGGTGTGAGTGCCGGTAACGATGGTACATTTACTATTTCAGTAAAAAAAGGCGCTACTTTAGTAGTTTCAGCTTTAGGCTTTGAAAGCAAGCAAGTAACTGCGAGCAACTCAAATTTAACAATCGTTTTGACTTCTGATGTGAAGGCTCTAAGCGAGGTGGTTGTAACAGGTGTTGGTGCTGCAACAAGTAAGAAAAAGTTAGGGGTTGCAGTTGAATCTGTAAACCTTTCTAGCCAAGTTAAAGTGCCTACTGGTGATGTTGGTCAACAATTAGTTGGTCAAATTGCAGGTGCTCAAATTAGTAGTACCAACGGTAGCCCTGGTCGTCCTTTACAGATTTTGTTAAGAGGTATCAACACTGTACAAGGTGGAACAGCTCCAATGATTTTGATTGATGGTATTGAAGCTCGTGGAACAAGTTTAAACTCTATCGACGTAAACATCATCGAAAGAGTAGAGGTAGTACAAGGTGCTGCTGCTGCATCTTTATATGGTGCGCAAGGTGCGAATGGTGTTATCCAATTGTTCACTAAAAAAGGTAAAGCTGGCAAGTTGAATATTGAGTTTAGTTCAAGCGCAACAACCAATGAATTATTAAACATTGGTGGTTTATCTAAAGCTAAAAACCACGCATTCCGTACTGATGCAAACAATAACGTATTAACTGGTTCTGGAGCAATTATGACTTTAGATCCTTCTACATTAGTTTATAATGGTGACGTGGTATATGATGCATTAAACGTTGCAAGTTTTCAAAACAAGCCTTATAATAAGAACTTACAGTATGTAGACCATTACAAGATGTTCTTACAACAAAGTAATGTATTGAATAATTCAGTAACTGTTTCTGGTGCAAAAGATAAAGTTGATTTCTTATTCTCTGCATCAAACAACCAACAGAATTCAAACTTCATCAACAATGGTGCATTCTCTCGTTCTAACTTAACTTCTAAAATAGGATTTGAAGTTGCGAAAGGATTAAAGTTTACGACAACAACACAATTAATCTACACTAAGAATACAATGAACGATCAAACTGGTCGTGATTTTGTATTTGCAATTAATAACGCGCGTCCTTTTGCTCCTTTTAATCAAAAGAATGAAGATGGCAAATACGCAACTTTTTTTGGAGCAGCAGCTGGTGTGAACCACTCTAACCCTTTTGCTTCAAATGATGAGTCTCGTACTAATATTGCAACTGTGGATGTAATCCAAAACTTTAACTTAAACTATAAGTTGCCTAAGTTCTTAGAATTTGATGCAAAATATGCATTGAACTATAATAACGTCAATACAACTTTTACTTATGACGAGCAATGGGGTAATAAGAACAGAGTATTACAAAACCGTTATACTTATAACTGGTCTCCTGCTCCTACTGCATTCACAACTGGTGAGATTGACAACTACGTTGATAGAACTACTTTCCAAAACTTTATTGGTACTGTAAACTTCCGTACCGATTTCGAAAAGGATTTCAATATTAATATCCCATTAAAAACTTTCACAACAGCTGCGTTTGATTACCGTCGTAATCAATTCAAATCTTTCAGAGCAGCTGCTTTTGATGGTCCAGGTTATGCACCATGGAATATGTCTCAAGCTGCTAACTACAGAGTTGTAAGAGACTATGTAGAGCCATTTGTAACATATGGTTTCTTAGCAAATCAAAGATTTGAGTTCTCTAACTTTACAGGTTTCTCTGTAGGTGTTAGATCTGACTTCTCATCTGCATTCGGTTCTGGTGCGACTGCACAAACCTTCCCTAGAGGAGACTTCTTCTTTACTTTATCTAACTTAAAATTCTGGCAGAATTTAAAAATCTCCAACATTTTATCTGAAGTGAAGTTTAGAGCTGGTTATGGTGAGGCAGGTATTCAACCAGGTGCCTTCCAACGTTTTACAATTTTGGGTGCTCAGAATTTAGGAGGTGCTAGTGTATTCACTTTCCCTATTACCAACCCGAATCCAAACTTATCGGTGGAGTTATCTAAAGAGACTGAATTTGGTACCGATTTAACTTTCACGCTTGGTAAAGGTGATTGGTTTAAAACTGCAAATATCGCTGCGACTTATTGGAGCAGAAATACAGATAACGCAATCTATAGCGTAGACGCCGCGCCTTCTACTGGTGTGGGTGGAAAATTAGATAACGCATTTGGATTGAAATCAAGCGGTTTACAAGCTTCCTTGAATTTAAATGTGTACTCTGGAAAAGATTGGAGTTGGGATTTCATCACCAACTATGCGAATCAAGCTTCTGAGATTGCTTATGTAAAAGGACCTCCAGTAATTTTAATTTCTTCTGCAGGTAGTGTGGGTATCACATTACAACAAGGATATAAAATTGGTCAGTTCTTTGGTTTCAAAATGATGAGATCATTAACGGAATTAAATCCACTTACTGGTTTACCACATATCCCTGAAGCAACAAGAGGTAATTTTGAAGTGGCTAGTAATGGATGGGTTGTGAATAAAACAACTAAACAAGCGGTGGCATTACCTGGTCAATCTAGCCTAGGTGATCCTAACCCTAAGTTCAACATGAGCTTCATCAACAACTTACAGTTCAAAGGCATCTTCACATTCAATATGCAATGGGATTGGGTTTATGGTAATAATCTATACAACCAAACTAAGCAGTGGATGTACCGTGATGGAATTCACTCTGATTACGATCAGCCTATTACTATTAATGGTGAAACACAAGCTTATACTGCTTTCTACAGAAGTATTTATGCAGGTGGTGCTGCCAACGGAACAAAGAACTACTTCTATGAAGATGCTTCTTTCTGGCGCTTAAGAAACTTATCAGTTGGAGTTGATATTGCAAAATTGACAAAAATCAAATTTACAAATCGCTTACAATTGGTGCTTTCTGGTCGTAACTTGTTAACCTTCACTCCATACACTGGTATGGATCCGGAAGTTAACTTTGCTACTAACTCAGCGTTCGATCGTGGTTTAGATCACAATACTATTCCTAACACGAAAGCTTATACAATAGGCTTGAACTTAGGATTTTAAACCTTAATTTTTTAAATTTATAGTAATGAAGAATAATAAAATTTTGGTTGGATTATTAGGAATCACTTTAAGCTTTACAGCTTGCAAGAAAGATCTTGATATTACCAACGTAAACTCACCTACTCCGGCGAGTGCTCAAAATGAGAATGGATTATATCCATTTGCTCAGGGAACTATCTACTTGAATGGTTTCCATAACTTAAAGTATTCAGATGGTGTTTATGGTCGTTTCTGGCCAGGCGCTATGGGTTTTCATGAATTGATGGGTGACGTAGTTGGTGCGGAAGCAGCGAACGCGTTCATGAATCAAATTGGTTGTCCTAATAGAGTGACTTTAGACAACGGAACAGTTGTTGTGAATCCTAGTCAGCCAAATACACAGTATGCATTGCTGAGAGCGGCTAATAACAATGCTCAAAGTGGAAGTAATACTACTTTTTATGAGTGGGCTTACATGTACAACATGATTGCAGCTGCAAATGAAATCCTTGCGACTGTAGATAAAACTACATTCACTGGTACAGGTGCTGCTACTAAAAAAGCAACTTTCCAAGCTTGGGCTTATTGGTGGAAAGGTTATGCATATAGCAGAATCGGTTCTACTTATTATGCTGGTTTAATCCAAAATGCTGCCACATCTGAAGCAAAAACCAATGGTAATTATGTAACTAAGGAAGCGATCATCACAGAAGCAAATTCAAATTTTGATAAAGCAGTCACTGCTTTATCTAGTGCAAGTTCTGCTACTGATTATTCAGCAACTTTAGCAAGATTAATTCCTACTTTTTTACAAAAAGGTAAGGGTGGTGTTTTGACCATCGATATGTGGAGACGTAATATCAACACCATCAAAGCGCGTAACATTCTTGTGAACACTATGAGATCAAGTATGTCAGCTTCTCAATGGAGTGCAATTTTGACTTTAGCAAATGACGGTATTAGAGCGACTGATTTAATCTTTACTGGACGTTCAGACGCAAATGGTGATTTCTTAGGTACTGGTATCAGTGTTGCTGATAAAATTGGTCAAGCTGCTCCTACTGGTTCAACAAATACTTATAAGTTAAGTGAGCGTTGGGTACAGGAATTCGTTGCAGGTGACAAGCGTAGAGATAATAACGTAATCACTTTGGCATCTGTTGGTTTATTCAACTCTGATCGTGGTAACTCTTTCAATACACGTTATAGCTTGAAATATGGCGGTAACGGTGCTGCAGGTGTTATTACTTGGGCAAACAATGTAATTGGTGCAAATGAAATTACTTTAGCAGGTACTTACGAAGAAAACGAATTAATGAAGGCGGAAGCTTTGATTATGACTGGACAAATTGACAAGGGTGCTGAATCTATAGATGCTGTTAGAGCATACCAAGGTGCTGGATTAGCTCCTATAGGTACTGGTTTAACTCAAGCTGTTGCGTATGAGCAGTTAAGAAGAGAGCGTAGAATTGCTTTAGCATTCAAAGGCTTATCTTTCTATGATGCGCGTCGTTGGGATATCATTGCTCCAGACAAGTCTCGTACTGGAACTACAGTAGTATCAGTGACTGGTGCAGTTAGCACAAATGCTACAATCGTATATGGTTTCTTAGACTATTGGGATGTACCAGACAACGAGTTAGCATATAATCCAGCTGCAGCAGGATCTGCTCCAACTAGAAATCCTAAGCAATAATTTTTTTAGGTAATATTTTGAAACAAGACCCCCCGGGGTCTTGTTTTTTTATGTACCTATAGTAACTTTAAGGAATAATAACAATCCTATGAAAACCTTATTTACCTGTTTTTCTTTTTTATTAGCCACTTTTAGCTTTGCTCAAAGAAATTCAATTTCAACAACTAGTAAATGGGGTCAACAAATTTTCCTAAGCGATGTAAATGGACAAGCCTTTGTTAATATTTACGAAGGCATTAACGGATCTGTGTATGATCAAACAGAATACCAATTAGCAAAGATTACTTTAAAAGACGGCAGGGTGTATAATGATGTAAAAGCAAGAATCAATCTGTTAGAGCATGAAGTCAATTTTATTGCATCCAATGGTCAAGAGGGATTTCTTGGAAAAGGAATGGCTTCGGAAATTACGTATATAGATAGTAAAGTGGAAACTCAGAATGTAAAAGTATTTCAATGTGGGTTTCCTCCAATTGATAATCAAAATAGAATCTCTTTTTACCAAATTTTATTGAATGGTAAAACAAGTTTACTTAAATCTGTTTATAAAAGTATACAAGAACGTAACAATGATATGTCCGGTGAACGCTATAAAGAGTTTGCTACTTATGAAAATATGTACTTGTTAAAAGAGGGCACAATGGTTCGAATCAAAAAAGATAAATCTAATCTGATTGCCTTATTGCAGGATAAAAATCAAGCGATAAAAAAATACATCGATGATCAAAAATTAAACTTAAAAAACGAAGCACATTTAGTTGACTTGGTAAAATACTACAATACTTTATAAATGGACTTTGTTGAGCAATTAAATCAATGGGGACATGAAAAAAAGCCCTTTGTTTTTCTCATTGATTTTGAACAAAAAAAACCTTTGGCTTGGCTTGTAGACGAATGCCCTGATGATTTTCAATTTAAATTTACGAAAGCTAGTTCGGTAAAAAAGGAGCTTCAGAATCCTACAACAATAGACGAACCATTTTTAGCTATTAATAATAATGTAAATAGCGTTGAGCATAGTCTTATAACAAAGCATCCTATAAAAACTTCAGACTATCAGCATAAGTTCAATCAAGTCATGGACGCATTGCACAAAGGAGATAGTTTTTTGATGAATTTGACCATCCCCACACCGGTCCAAAATACAGACCATTTTCAAACTTATTTTGATCATGCAAAATCTAAATATGTGGTTTGGTTAAAGAATGAGTTTATAGCCTTCTCGCCCGAAACATTTATACAAATAGAAAATGGAACAATTGCTACTTTTCCAATGAAAGGCACCATTGATGCAAGTTTACCCAATGCAAAAGAGTTGCTACTCAATGACCCCAAAGAATTAGCAGAGCATGCTACGATTGTAGACCTATTAAGAAATGATTTAAGCAGGGTAGCATCTAAAGTAAGGGTTACTAATTTTAGGTACTACGAAGAGATCCATACACAAAATGGCATGATTGGTCAAGTGAGTTCATCCATAGAGGGTGAGTTGCCAAAAGATTATGCTTCTAGGATTGGTAGCATACTCTATGATTTATTACCAGCAGGATCTGTATCGGGTGCACCTAAAAAGAAAACTGCCCAGTTGATTGCATCCATTGAGGGAACAGACCGTGGCTATTATACGGGCATTGCTGGCTATTTTGATGGCGTGAACCTAGATAGTTGTGTGCTGATTCGTTACCTTGGTGCAGACCAAGTATACCATAGTGGCGGCGGTATTACTTTTCAAAGTGATATGGCATCCGAATACCAAGAAATGATTAATAAAGTATATGTCCCAGTTTTTTGAGAGCGTCTGCGTTAAAGATGGCCTTGCTGAAAATCTACATTTTCATCAGGCTAGGGTCAATAAAACCCTAACTGCTTTTGATGCATCTAGTCATAGCATTGAATTAGCATCTATAGTGCGCCAATTAATTTTACC
>JBMOFB010000050.1:0-11038 GCA_049314475.1 Sediminibacterium sp. | reverse complement strand
CGTTTTTAGGATTAAGTATAGAACGTTATTTTCATCTTTAGGGCGCAGTCAATAAATAGTTTCTGGAGTAATCCGTTTTTAGGATTACGAAGGAAAGCTATTTATTGACTGCGCTCATACTATTTATTGAAAAAAAGCTAGCAAGTCGCTTAAATGAGCTCAAAGCATTGTAATTTTAACATTCAAACATTCAAATTAAAAATAAAAAATATGTCATTTACATTACCTGCATTACCCTATGCACACGAAGCCCTAGAACCACATTTTGATACATTAACCATGCAAATACACCATGGCAAACACCATCAAGCATATGTTGACAATTTAAATAAAGCAGTTGCGGGTACGCCTAACGAAGGCAAAACAATCGAGGAATTAGTAGCAGTTGCAGGAAGCATTAGCCCTGCTGTAAGAAACAACGGTGGTGGTCATTGGAACCATACTTTCTTCTGGAATAGTTTAGCGCCAAATGCAGGTGGATATCCAACGGGAGAACTAGCTACTGCAATTGATACAAGCTTTGGAAGTTTAGATGCATTCAAAGAAAAATTTGCTGCTGCTGGTATGACACGTTTTGGAAGCGGATGGGCTTGGTTGATTGTAAAAGACGGTCAATTAGAAGTAAGCTCTACACCAAATCAAGACAATCCTTTGATGGATGTGGCTGAAGTAAAAGGCACACCAATTTTAGGGGCTGATGTTTGGGAGCATGCTTACTATTTAAAATACCAAAATAGAAGAGCAGATTATTTAGCTGCGTTTTGGAATGTCGTGAATTGGTCTATAATTGCAGATCGTTTTGCTGCTGCGAAATAATCAAATACAAAAAACAATACTCAAAACCGTCTCCTCAAGAGGCGGTTTTTTTGTAATAGGATTCGACTAAGGGACTGGGTCATAGCCATGTCCTCCGCCTGGTCTGCATTTGCTGAGTCTTCTAACGCCCATCGCAATGCCTTTAATTGGTCCATATTTTTGTATAGCTTCTAAGGTATAATGAGAACATGAAGGTGTGAATCGACATTTACTTCCTCCTAAATAAGGCGATAAAGCGTATTGATAAAATCGTATCAATACTATAAATGGAAAGGCAATGATTTGTTTAAGCTTGTCCATAAATGCGTTTTACCAATTGATTCAATATCAATTTCATTGTTGCATTGATCTCTATTTGTGGTAACACATTGGCTTCCATGTACAAAATAAAGATATTCAACCGCATGCCTTGCAGTGGGAGCTGTGCTCTGAAGGCAGGGAGTTCCAGACGATAGGCTTCTCTTAATAATCTTTTTACACGATTGCGTTGTACTGCCTTTTTAAATTGTTTAGTAGGTGCACCTACCCCAGCCTGTATCAATAGTGGTGATGGACCATTTAAATCCCCTTCGGCAATATTTTCTACAATATAAATTAACCTAAGTGGCGCATGAGTCATGGACTTGCCTAAAGCAAACAAATTCTGCATTTGCTTCCTGCTCTTTAATTTATCCTGTTTTTGATATGTAAAAATCTTTGCCAATGATGAATATACTTGTTTATATTTTATAGATGCTGCACTAAAAAAGTCCACCCGAAAACGAGTGGACTTTAAAATTATAAGTTTCTACGAATAGAGATTAAATTATTTTAATCCTTTCTCGCTAGATACAGTTAGTTTCTTGCGTCCTTTCTTACGGCGACTTGCTAATACTTTACGACCATTAGCTGATTCCATACGCTTACGAAAACCATGCACTGATTTACGACGACGTTTATGAGGTTGGAATGTACGTTTCATAATATACTTTTTTTAGCGGGTTATTAGGATTATTCCTATCTGCCCTTGAGGTTTAATACTTTATATTCTAAATCCGTTCTTATAGCAGTCACCATACCACTACCTGTGAAAGGACGGCAAAAATAGGGTATTTTTTGAATTTTTATGCTAAATCTGTGTGATTTGCTTCAATTTTTTGGCCAAAGAACAAACTACCCTGTTCTTCAAAGCTGTTTGGATTGTCTGTAGTGAAAAACTGGAGTTGACCATTTTTGCTACATTTTTGCTCTATTTCTGGGTGATTTTGTAAATAAGTCACTAAACTCTTTGCCACAATATCTCCTTGGGTTACTAATTTGATATTTTCTTGTAAGAAGCTTTGGATTTTTTTTGCCATCAAAGGATAATGGGTACAGGCAAGCAATACAGTGTCTATTTGAGGCGACTGTGCAAACAGTTGGTCCAAGTATAATTGTACAAAATAATCGGCACCTGGGCCTTCGTGTTGCCCATTTTCGATCAGTGGCACCCACATAGGACAAGCTTGTTGAAAAACTTTGACTTCTGGTGCAAATTTAGATAACTCAATAGGATAACTCTCGCTCTGAACTGTACCTGTTGTTCCTAAAATACCTACATGATGGGATAAAGAATAAGTGCCTAAGATTTCTGAGCTAGGCCTTATTACGCCTAATACTCTTTTATCTGGTGCCATATGAGGCAGGTCCAATTGTTGGATATTCCTAAGTGCTTTAGCAGAGGCTGTATTGCACGCTAAAATAACTAAGCTACAACCTTGTTTAAAAAACCATTCAACTGCTTCTAATGTATAATGGTACACGGTATCAAAGGATCTTGTACCATAGGGTGCACGGGCATTGTCTCCTAAATAGATATAATCATACTGAGGCAATTGCTGCTTCAATTCTTTTAAGATGGTTAGACCACCATAACCGCTATCAAAAACGCCAATGGGTGCTTGCATAAAATTTGTGTTCCCTATTTTCGTAAAACTAATACACCCCGTTGTAAAACAACGAGGTGTATCAAACTATTTTAGTTAATGATTATCCTTTTTTAGCTGGAGTTGCTGGCTTAGCTGCACCACCACTTGTCGCAGCTTTGAAAGCATCTTCGATGTCCCTAGGAACTGGAAGCTTTAATCTTAAAGCTACACGGATCGTTAAGTTATCAGCAATTGAAGGTTGAGCATAAGGAGACAAAGCGTCTGCCTTTAATACCAAATTGTATTTTTGCTCAGCAACAACTTCACTTAAAGCTTGCGCAATTTTTTGTCTGTATGGCAATAACAAGTCTTCTTGTTTTTTCTCCATCATTTGTTGTTGGTACTGTTGCCAGTTGATCAACTTGTATTTTAAACGATTTAAATCGTCAGTCGCCATTTGTAAAGCCTTTGGTCTTTTAGACAAATCAGCAGAATCTCTTTTATAGATACTATCTTTTACTTGGTAATCCTTTAAAGTATAGTTGTACTCGTCTTGTAAAGAATCTTTAGCATAAGAGTTTAAAACTGTATCTAATTTTTCTTGGATACCAGGGAATAAAGCGATTACGCTTTGGTCATCGAAATAACCAATTTTTGTTTGTGCAGTTGCACTGTTTCCGAAGGCACATGCCACTAACAAGATGGCCGCAAATAAAACTTTCTTCATGTCTATTGTTGTTTGTTTGTTTAATTATTGATGACCCCTAACTCTTTTAAAATATCGTCACTTTTATCCAACTTAGGGTCTGCAAATATAATGGTAATTCCTTCACTTTTATCTAAAATGAAGTCATACGAACGGGCGGTAGCCATTTTTTGAGCAGCATTATAGACCCTGTCTTGTATAGGTTTCACTAATTTTTGGCGTTCCTTGAATAAATCTCCCTCATAGCCGAAACGCTTTTTTTGCAAATCACGCAAAGCTTTTTCTTTCATAAACAACTCATCCTCACGCTTTTTTCTCAAGTCTTCGGACAACATAAACTGCTCAGCTTCATAGTTCTTGTACATTTTATCCAAGACCATTTGTTGCTCATCAATCTCTTGTTGCCATTGATCGCCTAAGGCTTTTAATTTCTTATCCGCTTCCTTGTATTCAGGAATTCTGTCTAAAATATACTTGGTATTGATGACAGCATATTTGGATTGTGCTTGTGCGGTAAAAGTTAACCCAAGGAGTACAACACCCAATAAAAACAATTTGTTATATTTCATAATGTAAGTATTTATTTGTGGTAATGGTTTGATATTATTCAGGTTCAAATCCTAACATAAAGGTAAATCTAGCTGCATCCTTCAAGGCATTGGTTCCGTCTAAACGATCTAGACCGATACCATAGTCAAACCCAAGCAAACCAAACATAGGAAGGAAGAAACGCATACCCACACCAACTGATCTTCTTAGTTTAAATGGATTATAATCTTTCATACTGTACCAACCATTTGCTGCTTCAAAAAAGCCCAATGCATAAATGGTACTACTTGCTGCTAAGCTTAGTGGGTATCTAATTTCTACAGCATACTTATTAAAAATAGTGAACTTTTGTCTTGATGATTGTTGATCAGGATTAATTTTAGGATTAGAAGATTCATACACCGGATAACCTCTTTGTGCAATGATATCAAAACCCAATAGTGCAAACTGATTACTTAAACCCGCGTCTCCCACCTGGAATCGCTCAAATGGTGAAATAGCTAAATCTGTATTATACCTTCCTACAAAGCCATATTTAGCAGCAAACTTTAATACGAATTGTTTGTTACGATCTTCCCCAGCTGGTTTACCTAATGGCACAAACCATTCTCCATTAAAACGCCATTTATGGTACTCCAATAATTCATATGGATTTTGCTTGAAAGCAAAATTAGGATCAAATAAAGAATATGGAGGTGTCAATTGACCACTCAATAAGAAAGTAGAACCTGTTCTTGGAAACAAAGGTTGATCGACAGAAGTTCTTTGTAAAGCAATTCTAAAGTTTAAATTATTAACAATACCATTGTCAAAATTAGGAAGATTGAAAGGGTCAATTGCATAGTTCTTTAAAGTATATCGCGTGTAGTTTAAGCCCATGCTTAAAGAGAAAAAGTCATCTGGCCAAGACAACTGACGACCAAAGGAAACTGTTGCTCCAGTGGTAGAAATATACCTTGAATCTGCCGCATTTGGATCAAATTGTCCTGTCAATTGATCAAAGGTTTGTCCGAATTTTGTATTGTACACACTCACTGTTAAAGAATTACGCTTAATACCACCAAACCAAGGCTCTGTGAATGAGAAGTTAGTAGATCTAAACGCTTTGCCGTTACTTTGAAAACGGATACTTAATTTTTGTCCATCGCCCATTGGCAATGGATCCCAAGCCGATTTTTTGAAAATATTTTTTGATGAAAAGTTGTTAAAGGTCACACCCAAAGTTCCTGTCAATCCAATAAAACCGCCCCATCCAGCACTTAATTCTAATTGATCACTTGATTTTTCTTCTACTCCATAATTGATATCCACTGTACCGTCTTCTGGATTAGGAACCGGATCAATTTTTATTTTCTCTTGGTCAAAATAATTTAATTGAGAAATTTCACGCTGAGAACGAATCAATAATGAACGGCTAAATTTATCACCTGATACTGTTCTAATTTCTCGACGCACAACAAAGTCTTTCGTCTTCTCATTTCCAGCAATACGAACTGTTTTAATGGTTGCTTGAGGACCTTCTTGTATTCTTACTTCAAAATCGATTGTATCATTGTATACAGCAGTCTCAATTGGGTTGATACTAAAGAATAAATAACCATCATCTTGGTAAATACCACTAATATCTCCACCTTCTGCTGTAGGCGTTTTGCCTAATTTGTTAAAGAAGGTTTCTCTGTTATAGATATCCCCTTTTTTAATATTCAATATACTTGATAAAACAGAATCAGGATATTTTGTGTTGCCTCTCCAACTAATATTACCAAAGAAATACTTACGTCCTTCTTTGATTTGCATATCAATATTCAAATGCCCCACAGCGTTATGATAGATGGTATCTTTTTCAATCACCGCATCTCTAAAACCTAAAGAATTATAATAGTTCAATAAATTATCCTTACTCTCGTCGTATTTTTTAATATCATACTTGGAAGAAGAAAAACCAATTCTTGCGTAAGGATTTAATATTTTTTTTGTTTTTGAAAAAGTCAAGTAACCACGCTCTTTTAAATATTGATCAAAAGTATAAGGAGAGGTTTTTACAATGGCTGGCTTGTCATTCACCGGGAATAAGGTCAAGCGAGATTTTTCGTGGATCTCTTTTAAACTTTTCTTTAATTTAGTTTCATCAATTAGATTACCACCAAAATTGATATTATTGATCCTTACTTTAGGCCCTTTGTTTACGATAAAATCAAGCACTAATTGATTTTTACGAACTGAGTCTTTTGTTTCTTTGATACGAACACTCGCATCTTGAAAACCTTTTTCTGCATAGAATTTTTTAATGCCTTCGATAGCAGTGATGCGCATATTATCAGTCACCACCCTATTAGGTGTCAACCCTGTTTTACCTGAAAGTTCTTCCGTTTCTGATTTTTTAATGCCAGTAAAATTGAATCGAGCCAACCTTGGTCTTTCCACCACATTGATTTCCACATCAATGTCAGTCCCTTTTACATCCGTTAAAAAAACACTTACATCGCTGAAATAATTTTGATCCATTAATTTTCGAATGGCTTTGGCAAAATTATCTCCGCCAGGCAAGGCCACTTCGTCCCCCTCGTTTAGGGTGGATAAGGATAACAATAAATTTTCGTCAAAGAATTGATTACCAACAACTTTGATACTACGAATCTTGTACTTTGAAGGTGTTTTTTGATTTAAAATCCCCAGCAACTTAACATTGATCTGGCTAACTGAATCCTGCCCTTTTTGGTCTTGGGCAAAACTAGAGGTGGATAAGATAAGTAAGGAGAGCATTCCTATAGTAAACTGGGTCAATTTCTGCATCTGCTGGTGGGGCTATATATGTATAATTTATAAGAGGCGCAAATTACTCGTAATATTTCAAAGTCTTTGTTAAAACCCCAAAAAAACAAGTTAATAATTTTATGTATCTAGGTTAATTTGAGCGCTAGTTTTACCAAATCGGCGTTCCCTAGACTGAAAATCCATAATCGCTTCAATAAAAGCATCTTTTCCGAAAGCTGGCCAACGAGTTTCGGTAAAATAAAGCTCTGCATAGGCCAGTTGAAAGAGTAGAAAATTACTAATTCGGTGTTCTCCGCTTGTTCTAATCATGAGCTCGGGATCTGGGAAGTCTTTGGTAGATAGGGATTGTACAAAGCAGGCTTCATCTATCTGTGTTGGATCCAATTTGCCTGCCTTAACCTCATCAGCAAGGGACTTTGCAGCCTCAATGATTTCCCATCGACTGCTATAGCTTAATGCGATAACTAATTGTAAACCAGTATTTTGTGCTGTTGTCTGGGTCGCATTTGCGAGGGCCTGACGGGCTTCATCTGGCAAAAGATCTAAGTTTCCTATGAAATGAAGTCGGATGTTATTTTGATGCAAATCTGGTACTTCCTTGCTGATCGTATCTACAAAAAGGGACATTAAGCCCAGCACTTCGGCCTGTGGTCGGTCCCAGTTTTCGGTACTAAATGCATATAAAGTAAGGTACTGGATGCCTATTTCGGTGGCCGCCTCCACTACTTTGCGCACACTCATCACACCGTGATAATGACCATATAAACGATCCTGCCCCTGCTCCTCGGCCCACCTGCCATTCCCGTCCATGATTATTGCAATATGTTTGGGAAGCCTATGTAAATCCAATTTGTCCATGATGTGAAATTAAACAATCAACAGGTTATTTACGCTTAAATTTAAGTCTGCTTAAAAATCCAGGCTTGTTTTGATTTCTTTCCCTTTCTTTTTGACTGGCCAATTTTGACCTTTTACCTGGCTTCCACCTATCTTCTCCATATATTTTAATCAAATTATAGGAGACCCCTGCTTTTACAGAAAAAAGTTGATCCTTTCCTGAACGACTCCCCTGATAATTATTTACAAAATGACCAGTCCCTATTCTCTCCTCATCAAAAGTTCCACCAATCATAAAATTACTACCTGATGAAATTTTTTGTCTTTGCTCCATTAATTGGCCATCTGGAAAGAAATCCAATTCATCTGATAATGTAAATCTATACTTTACTTCTGCAAAAATATTCCATCGCTGGTTCAAGTTATATTTAAAGCCTAGTTGCACAGGTAAATGAAAAATGCCTTTACTAGGACTAAGATTGGGAAAATTTACAGAGTCAATTAAAAAAGGGCGTACTACTGTACTTAAGGTATCCATCCCAAAATTAGCATTGTTCGCTTCTAATAAGTAGCCAACACCAATACCTAAATAAGGTGTAAATCGATACCCTTTATTGCCAGGTAAAAATCTTGTAAAATAAAATTCGCTCGTTAAGCTGATGTCATGAAATTGTCGAGAAAAAAAGAATCCCCTTCTTCTAACATAATCATTGGTTGAAAGTGTATCGTTTGCGCCTACTCGAATCTGTTCGTAATTCAATCTAAAGCCAGCATAATCATTGAATAGTTTTTTATAAAAAGCCCCGTAACTATAATTAAGTTGAAATTTATCTGGCGAAATATCACCTCTATAACTTGCTTGCCCACCAAACATTCCAATCTCTCCTCTATTTTCAATCAATTGCAAGTGCTGAGCTTGAGTCAAGTGCGTCATAGCAATCAAAAAACAAAAAATATAAAATCGATTTAACATATTTAATTTCTTTTATCTAATCCCCAAGTTAATTTAGTTCTTAAGGTGGACAAATAACTATTTTCATTTAATCTAATAAAATGTACAGAGAACGATTCTTTCTTAACTGCAATCTGAATACCAATAGGCACAATTTCTTTTCTTGCATCTAAAGCGCTAATCAATTCTTCTGTTCTTCCTTCAATTTCAAATGAAATCACCGAACTGTCTGGAACGACTACAGAGCGTACGTTTAAATTGTGTGGCGCTACTGGTGTAATGACAAAACTAGATGAGTCAGGAAATAAAATAGGGCCATTGCAACTCATGTTATAGCCGGTTGAACCAGTAGGAGTAGCAATGATTAATCCATCTGCCCAATAGGAATTTAATAACTCTCCATTTAAATAAGTGTGAATCTTGATCATTGGAGAAGTATCACGTTTGTGAATCGCAAATTCATTTAATGCAAATGGTGCATCCCTAAAAATTGGCAGATTACTATCAATATGTATTAAAGATCTTTTATCAATCACATAAGAACGATTTACTAAAGCTTCTACCATGATAGATAGTTCATCCTTTGAAATAGTGGCTAAAAAACCAAGGCGTCCATAATTAATACCCAAAATAGGAATCAAAGTATCACCCACTAAAGTAATAGCATCTAAAACAGTTCCATCTCCACCTAATGAAATTAAACAATCAATATTATTATGTAATTCAGATGAAGTCTCAAAAACGATGAGTGACTTTTTATCTGCAGCTGTAACCAAATTAAATTTTTTGACTAAATCTACATAAATGTAAATAGTGATCTCATGCTTTTGTAATTCAGCAATCAAGTCATTTAAAGACTGTTGCTGGTCCAAGTCGACACCCCTACTATATATAGCTACATTCATGAAACAAAGTTAAAAATTAATACCGCCGTGCAAATATAATCCTTTGTCCCCCAATTGATTGATACTATAATCAACATTTAACACAAAATCATAGATACTAATTAAATCTACTCCTATACCTGCTGTTCTTAACAAACTATTAGCCAATGGGTTCGCCTTATTTTTTTCGGCACTATACACATACCCTAATTGCGTAAAAGCCTTTATCCAAAAAGTATATTTAACAGATGGGAGGAACTTTTTTGTAAAGGGATTTTTCGAGGTATAAGTTCCAATTCTTTGATGTATTGCCGCTTTAAATAGGGTTGCCGCGTTGCCATCCACCACATAATAGTCTAACCCATTCATTTGCATTAATCCATAACCCATTAATTTTCGATCACTATAATTTGATTTTTGCATCGTTCTTCCAATCGTTAAAGATTCTGCTAAAATGAATCTACTGGATGTGATAGGATGTGCTACGACCTGTCTAAATTGTATCGCAGATAAATTACTTTCTTTTGAAAATCTTTGAGATAAAGCAATTTCAGTACTCGCACCCTTGGTAGGATAGGGATTGTAATCGAAACGAACTTTTGAATAAGACCAATTCAAATCTACATAAGAAAATGATTTTTTGTGATTGGGTAATAAATTTGGAGCAATAGCAAACGCTGAATCTGAAATAGATTCATTCCCAAATCCAACTTGTAAAGCATGTCTTTCAAATAAATTAGGACGATAGGTTAAATTTGCATTCCCTCGATATCCTTCACGAATCACATTTTCTGTTCTTAAAAAAACCTGCTTGTTGCCAAGCGTAGCATAATTTACTTCTTTTTGATTGAACTGTGCCCAACCCAAGCCCATTCCATATTTTAATTGCTTATCAATAAAGGGCAATTGATATCGAACGCTTGCTTGATGCGTATAGCCTGTAATATAGCCTACTGTTAACTTATCATTGTTTCCTGTGGCATTGGCTTGTCTAAGATTAACACCATAGTTTACACGATCTAAACTTCTGTTTTGTTCATTCCACCATTGATTAAAATTTCGATCTACCCATCTAAAATAAGGTAAAGGGAAAAAATACCAACGTTCTTTTAATTGAATCTTAATTTTTGCCGAAGCGCTATCAAGTAAATCAGTTGAGACAATGGTCTCTAAAAAAAGTGCTGTATTAAATAACTGCTGTTGCGCAACAATATTGAGTGAATCGAGGTCATTTTTTGACAATAGGTCCCCAACTTTATAAGGCAACTCTCTTTTAACAATATAATCTCTGGTTTTTTTATTGCCTGTAATTTCTATGGCGCTGATTTTAACTTGCGCATAACCAATTTGACCAATGAAAATAAATAGAAGGACTAGGCTTTTGAAACTGACAAATTTAAACATCTAAATAATTCATTAAATGATGGTAATGCGCTTCGATATCATTGTGTAAAGGCGTTTTACCAAAATATTGTACTAGTTGATAATCGTAACGCTGGAAAGTGGCAATGATCGTCTGCGCCTCATCTTTGTTGATTTTTAGCGTGATGATCATGGCCCCATTTGTTTCGTCAAAATAACTGTTCAATTGTAAAATTTGCGCATTATTAGATTCTACCAATCTTGACATTTC
>JBMOFB010000049.1:0-11265 GCA_049314475.1 Sediminibacterium sp. | reverse complement strand
TTTGATTGCTTTGCCAATTGCGACTTAATAAGATCTGGTCAAACAGATTCCAACTGTCTCTGAAAGCAAGCGTGCCCTGCCCCTGTTTGAATAAGGGTAAAAATGGGTTATCAAGGCCTAAGGTTTTAAGACTTTTATTGGTTGGATTGTCATTAAAGTCCCCCATCACAATCCAATGTGCATTTTGATCTACTTTTTGAATACTATCCATAATCCGTTTACAAGTAGTGGCTGCCCAGATTCTATTTTTTTTGGCTAAGTTAGAGCCACCTCTTCTACTGGGCCAGTGGTTCACTAATATATAAACCCATTGTTGATGCAGTTGACCTTTTACTAGTAAGATATCTCTAGTAGCATAGTCTTTAAAATGATTGGCGTCTTTTAAAGAATAAGATTTGTATTGATAAGGTTTGAAAAAACGAGGTTGATAAATTAAAGCGACATCAATGCCTCGTGGATCCTTTGAATTAAAGTGAATGTATTGATATTGGTATTTTCTGATGGCATTGGATTGGATGACTTTTTCTATTACATATTGATTTTCAATTTCAGCCACACCCAATAATGCGACGCCTTCCTTCGTCCCTAATTGACCAAGTCCAAAAATCACTTTGCCTAGTTGTGCAGTTTTTTGAGTATACCTTGATGCGCTGTATCCCTTTGCACTATTGGGTAAGAACTCTTCATCATTCACAATAATTTGATTGGTAGTGTCATAAAAATTTTCACAATTGTAAAAAGCAACCACTTGCATTGCATTTACTTGGTTTTGAAAACTACAAGTGATGAAGAAAAGAGGCACTAAGATTATTTTATTGACCATGATTTTTTATAAATATGCGTTTTAAATAAATTCGATAACAGCGTATTTGCCGAAGCAAATCGATTGATTTAAAAATGCAATTTGCTGGCATGAATAAAATTGCACGCTGTTGTTTACTTTTTTCTTGTTGTATTTATATCAACGTAAATCCATTGATAGCACAAATCGAAAATGCAGATGCATTGCCAAAACAATTTGATATCATAGGAGAGTCATCCATCTATTGGGTGCCTAATTTATTACAATCTAGTAATGGAGGATTGCAAGAAATGGCCCAATACCATGGCTTTGCATTGAATTGGATCCCTAGAGGATTATTGAGTAATAGGGGGAATCAAATCAATGGCATTGATTGGCGAACCAATTTAAATGGCTGGGATCCAAGCTTTAGTTATGCAGGATTGTATAGAGGGTTTAAAACAATCAATCTGAATCCACCTTATGGTATGAATGCATTTGGTATAAGTGGTCCTTCAGGAAATAGTTTTATGTCTTCCAATGCGGCCTTGTTTACAAAAACAAAATCTATTAGTACGAGTGTATCCAATGCAACCACCATGCAAGAATTGAGACTTCAATGGCATTCCGGACTTTTAAAAAAAACATACTTTATCAATGTGGAAGCGGTCCTTCAAAAAACACCTTTAGGCTATTTAGCCAACGGTATAAAAGATCGACAAGGCTTTTTATTGAGTATTGAAAAACTTATTTCTGAAAAAAAACAATTGGGATTTTCTTTTTGGTGGAGTCCTGTAGTTCAAGGTAAACGTGCACCAACCGTACAAGAATTGTATACCCTTACCAAGGATCCATTGTACAACCCAAGCTGGGGATGGCTTGATGGGAAACCTTTTTATGCCAATACGAAAAAGAGTAATGCGCCAGTCATGAGCTTGCATTATGACGTGCTTACAAAAAAAGAGCACTTCATTCAAATAAATCTTGGATTGGTGCTTGGAACTCAAAGTTCTACACAGTTGGATTGGTCAAAAGCAGCGGATCCAAGACCTGACTATTATAAGTACTTACCTAGCTATGCCATTGACGAACAACTTAAAAATAAGTTATTGGATTGGTATACCATACATCCTGAATTATTTCAGATTCAATTTGATCAGTTAAAAGCAAAAAATCTTTCGAATACAAACGGAGCAGCACAATATATTATCAACGAACAAATACACCAATTGCAATTGCTTCGTTTTTCTGCGCTTTCAAATTATACAATTAGCCAAGACACTAAATGGCATCTTGGTGTATCAATCAATGCAGATAAAATTGGATATAGCAATCAAGTTTCAAACCTCCTTGGAGGAAAATTTTATTACAATTACAATACTTGGGTGAATGATGATGGACTTGCAGCTGCTTTTCAAAATGACCTACAATTTCCAGACCGTAAAATTAAAGTGGGGGAATCTTGGGGTGCGCATTATGTTTTAACCAATCAAAATATGGGCCTTTGGACAACCTTAAATAGTGCTACGCGATTAATGGAATGGGGGTTAGGAATGAAAATGAGCGTTGATAAAATGCAAAGGGAAGGTTTAAATCAAAATGGCTTATTTCCTAATCTTTCAAAAGGCATAGCTGAATCGGCATTGTTTCCTTCTTACCAGTACCAATTATACCTGCGTTATAAAATTAGTGGAAGATGGTATCTCACCTCTCGGTTGTTCCAAGAATGGGAAGCGCCTGATGCATCGGAACTCTATGCAGATCCTGCTAACCATGCCATACAAAATCCATTCCTCTTGCCAATCATCCATTTAGGTGCTGAAATTAAATTACAATTTATGGGCAGTAATATCAAGGCCAATGCTATAATTTTTGCGCAGTCTAATAAAAATGAACGACAGTACAAATTATTCTACCACGACTACTTTAATGCTTTTGTAAGGGCAAGTGTTGGACAAATAGAGACCATGCATCATGGCGTAGAATCTTACATCGAAACCAATTGGACCAGTCCTATCCAATTAAGTATGGGCAATAGCTATGGCTGGTATACGATCACCAATCAGCCATTGTATGAAATCAGGATTGCTGATAACTTGTATAAAGTGCAATCGGGCAGATTATTATTAAAGGATTTCCCTGCCACATCCTATCCTCAATCTGTGCAAGCTTTCACAATCAATTATCAGCCCGTTTATTCATTGCGCATTAGCTATACGACGGTGTATGCAAGCAGACGTGCAATTAGTCATGATTTATTTAGAAGAAGTGACTGGGTGAAATTAAATAGTCCAACCAATACAATTTGGGAAGATTTATATAAGCCTGTGTGGGCTTCTAATCAATGGGTATCTAATTTATTTATTTCAAAAAATTTTCAAATGGAAGCCAATAACAAAAAAATAAATTTTAGGCTAACGAGCTCTATTCGAAATCTTTTAGGAGCCTCTATACCTAGTTTAATTTTTGAGCAACCCAGGTATGATTATAAAAACTTCAAGACAACAAAATTTCCTGCAAAATATATTTATGATTTGGGTAGAACCTACACAGTTGGCCTGCAGGTATCCATGCTTTGATACTTATAAGCCTATAAAAATTAAATTCTAATTAATTCAATTACATCGACTAACTCAATTACCCATATAATTTAAATATTTCACTTACAACAATCAAATCATTCACTTCATTTTTATTTATCAAATTTTATTTTATGAAACACAATACCTCTTCTTTAGTTGTCTTTATGATGCTTTTGTTTTCAATTAGTTGTTGCATGGCTTGTTTCAAGAAAGCTGCCTATGCTAGTGTTAATGATGGTCAATCAAGTGATAGTCTTATCTCCATCAAACAGCTTAAACGTTTACATATGGTTGGAGAAGTGGAGCCAATTGAGAAGGAATGGATGCTTCAGGCGGTGGTGGTAGCCAACGATGAATACGACAATTGGTATAAATCAATCGTCATACAAGATAGTACTGGCGGCATTATGTTGTTGTTGGATGGACAAAATCTTTTTCAAGATTATCCCGTTGGTACTTTGATTAGATTGCGTTTGAAGGATTTATTATTATCTGATTATCGTAGAATGATTCAATTGGTTGGTGCAGTTGATAGTAGTTCGGGTAGCTTAGTCACTGGTGGCATTCCTCTGCCTTTATTTAAACAACATATTCAAATCCTACAAGACAATTATCCGATCGTCCCATTACAAGTTCAATTTAAAAACCTACATGATTCGTTGCAAGGCCGTCTGATTCAATTATCCAATATTGAATTTTCGGCTTCCGATACTGCTCAAACATTTGCCGATAAAAAAAATAAATTGGGGGCTAGTCGTTCCCTAAAATTTTGTACAGGCGGTACGATCTACTTAAGAACCAGCGGTTATGCAATTTTTGCAGGTGGAGCCATCCCAAATGGGAATGGATCTATTTTGGGGGTTTATTCTGTGTACAACTCAGAAAAACAGCTTATAATAAGACATCCAGATGACATTTTGTTGACCAATCCACGATGTTCTGGGGCTGCCTGGCTGAAAAATTAACGGTTTTTGACCCATTTTAACCTCGTTGCTTGTCAGCTTGGCAGAAGCCTAGCTTTGGTCCTTATTTTGCAATAGTAGAACCAAACGATATAACTATGCAAAAAGGTCAAATAAGAGTTCAAACAGAGAACATCTTTCCAATCATTAAAAAATTCCTTTATAGTGACCACGAAATTTTTGTTCGTGAATTAGTGAGTAATGCGGTGGATGCGGCTCAAAAATTAAAAACATTAAGCTCTAAAGGCGAAGTAAAAGGGGATATAGGTGATTTAAGAGTGGACGTGATTGTGGATGCAAAAGAAAAAACAATTTCTATCATTGACAATGGTATTGGTATGTCTGCCGAAGAAGTAGACAAGTATATTAACCAAGTGGCATTTAGTGGCGCCGAGGAATTTGTAACCAAGTACCAAGATGCGAGTATCATTGGTCATTTTGGTTTAGGATTTTATAGCTCATTTATGGTGAGTGATAAAGTAGATATTTATAGTAAGAGTCACACAGATGCACCTGGTGTTTTCTGGAGTTGTGACGGCAGTCCTAGTTATGAATTATATGAGGTTGATTATAGCAATAGAGGTACGAAGATTGTGATGCATATCAATGAAGAAAGCAAAGAATTTTTAGAGCCTTCAAGAGTGAAATCTATTTTGGATCGTTTCTGTAAATTCTTACCTGTCGCTATTTATTTTACCGATGCGAATGAAACGGCTGCTGAAACTAAATCTACAGACGGAGTGGAGGATGCAAAAATTGAAGAAAAGCCTATCAACAATACCAATCCTATCTGGGTTAAAAAGCCTGCCGATTTAACAAAAGAGGATTATGAAAATTTTTATAAGGAATTATATCCTTTTGGCGAAAAGCCTTTATTCTGGATCCATTTAAATGTGGATTATCCATTTAACTTAACGGGTATTTTATACTTCCCAAAAATCAAACAAAGCTATGAGATTCAAAAGGACAAAATCCAATTGTATTGCAATCAAGTGTTTGTTACAGATGAAGTAAAAGATATTGTTCCTGAATTTTTGATGTTATTACACGGGGTGATTGATAGTCCAGACATTCCTTTGAATGTAAGCAGAAGTTATTTACAGGGCGATCCGAATGTTAAGAAGATCAATGCGCATATCACTAAAAAAGTAGCTGATAAGTTAGAAGAGATTTTCAACAATGACAGAAAAGCATTTGAAGAAAAGTGGGAGAGCTTAGGATTGTTTGTAAAATATGGTATGATCACCGATGACAAATTCCTAGAAAAAGGCAATAAGTTTTTGATATTAGAAGACGCTGCTGAAGCAGGCAAGTTTTATACCTTGGAGGAATACAAAACAACCACAGAAGCGAATCAAAAAAATAAAGAAGGCAAGCAGGTTTTATTGTACACGACCAATCCGGTGCAGCAAGACGCATTCATTCAAGCAGCAGTTGGAAAAGGATACAAGGTGATCAAATTGGAAACTATGGTGGACGCTGCCTTTATCAATAATGTAGAAATGAAATGGGAAGGCGTGCAATTTGTGCGTGTAGATGCGGATGTAGTGGACAATTTAATTGATAAACAAGAAAATGTTGATTCTATATTGTCTAAAGATGAAGTAGAACAAGCTAAAAAATTATTTGAATTCCAAGTGCCTGAAATTACATTAATTGTGGAGGTGAAAGGATTGAGTAAAGATGCTGCACCTGTGATTGCTACAAGACCTGAGTTCATGCGTCGTATGAAAGATATGGCAGGCATGGGCGGTGGAGGCATGACTGCATTTTATGCGCAAATGCCTGACGAAGTACAATTGACTATTAACGGCAACCATCCAATCTATCAAACACTCTTAAAAGAAACAGATACGGATAAGCAACAAAAGCAAGCAAGAAATTTAGCGGACTTAGCTTTATTGTCTCAAGGCTTATTGAAAGGTGCTGAATTAACAAGCTTCATTAACAGAACTGTAGAATTGACTAGTTAATCATATATCAAGCATAGTCGTATAAAAGAATTAATAAATTAATAATCAAGTTTGAAAATCAATAGATAAAATGAATTGTCTAATTGATTTTCAAACTTAACAATTCGGTGATAATAGAAGTAGATAATTCATTCTTAACCTTTACAGGATAATTAAGGGTGTATGAGATCCAACTTTTTGCTTTATTTTTTTGACCAGAATCTAAATAAAGTTTGATAAGGCAATATTTTGCCATCAACCCTGATGGAAATATAGCCAATGACTTCAGAAATGCCTGTTCGGAGGCAATAAAATCCTTTTTATTGAGGTAGTCAATTCCTAGATATAGGTACAAATTACTATATGAGTTATAATCTTTTGCTCGCTGCAGAATTAATAATGATTCATCATAGTAACCTGCCTCAGCACTTTCTGCTCCATAATTGTATAGAAAATGTCCGTCATATTTTAAATCCTCGTATGCTTTTTCGTATAAAACCTTTGCTTGTTTAAATGAATTAAATCGAGCTAAAATTGATGCCTTTTCCCAGATGGCTTCTGCCTTGTATTGAGCTATTCCAAAAAAGCTGAAAAAAACCGACATTGCAACTACTATTCCTTTTCCTAGTATAGCTATATTTTTGAAATTCGAATTTGGAAAATTAATGATTTTAATATTACCACGTAAACAAGCAAGCAACAAAATGAATAAAATAAAAATTGGGGTAACATGAAAAGGATTTGAAAATAAAGCAGAACATAAAATACAAATAAGTGAGGCAATAATTCCATTCTTGTTTAATGCAGAGTCCTCTTCAAATTTAGTAGCTTTTGTTTCTTTGTAAAGACTCCAACAAAAGCACAAGACAATCAACAAACCAATAAAGCCATATTCAGCCATTATTTGAAGTAGAAAATTAAAACATTCAAAAGTATTCGATGCAATTAACTGCGTTTTTTGAGGCCTTTCTTGCTCCATAAAATAGTTGGCCTGAAACAAATTATAATGAATTTGTAGTCTATTAGCACCAACTCCAGTTAGAGGATTAGCGGAAATTATCTGTGAACTTACTTTGTAGATAGTTGTTCGCCCTAAAGCTGAATCTTTTTTAGAAATAAATAAAAGCATCAACACACTCAAAATACATAAAAAGATTGCAGAAGTAAAAAGCGTGTTTATTTTGAAATTTTTAACATCTTTCTTTTGCAATAACAAATATGAAATACCTCCAGCCAAAATACCTATAATTGCTGCACGTGCCCCTGTTAAAAATAACATTATCAAGCAAGAAATAGCAATTCCCCAAACCATAATTTTTAAAACAGGAAATCTTGAAAATATTGTATTTTCAAGGCAAATAGTAGTTAAAATGACTACATATACAGCTAGCCAATTTGCAAAATGACCTGAATTAGAAAAGCTACCTTGAATCATCAATGATTCAGCTTTAGAAGTCATAATTTGGCTCCAACCTAAAATAAACTGTTGTATAAAAACAGGAATTAAGGCTAAAAAAATCATAGGTTTTAACCTACTTGATTGGCTAATAAAAAAGTAGATACCTAATGAAAAAAATAATGTAATCAATGTTTTATAACTATTGGTATCACCTTTAACTAGGAATAAAGAAATAGATATTATCACTATAAGCCCTATAGATAGAATTAGGTCGCTTGTTTTGACTTTTTCAATACTTACAAATAACCAACAAAAAAAGCCGATACACCATATTAGATACAAGTCATTTTTTTCAATACCTGATTCCATTTTAATCTTATATAGAAGTGGTAGAAAAAAAAAGAAAGCTGAAAAAACTAAAATTATTATCCAGGAAATAAACTTAAATAATCGGGTTTTATAAATAATAGATTTTGTCATAATGACAAGAATAAAAGGTCTTGGGATGAATAATATGCTTATTTTAAAAACATATTATACAATCCAATCTCCAGTAATTTCGCAAATATTCCATTTTCCTGTATTATCTTGTTTAATTTCAACTGTATAGCCTGCTTCATTATATTCATGTACATAGAAAATACATGCTTTTTTGTCGTTTGAGTAAATAAAATTACTTATAAAAATTATAGGAGCGTTATTGTACTTTTCGTTAATATTTTTAATTGTATAATTACTTTTATTTGTTATATAAACTAAGTTTGGGAAATCTCTAAGCATGAATTTTTCTAGATCTACAGCTTCATCAATCATTTTTTTTAATGAATCTTTAGACAAGGTTGGATAATATTTATTTAAGACAGACCAATACTTTATTTCTCTATTATCATTATGAATAAAATTTTTTATATCTTCTGTTGCAAGTGGGATAATGATAATTCTTTTTTTAGCATCTTCGGACAATAATACTTTTTCCATGAGATATTGTAAAACACTTTCATTATCTTTAATATTAGTTTGTGCCTGAGAATTTAAATTTAATAGTATTGAAAGAATAAATAGGTATTTAAATTTCATTTTATTTTTTTTATAAAGTTCAATTATTTTTTAAATTTTTACAATGATTTTTTAAATGAAAATCATTTATTGACATCGTGTTCCATCTTTTCCATCTGAATATTTTTTCAAAATTAATGCTATTTCATCTTGCTTTTCTTTTGTGAGGAGTGCCCATGCACTCGTATTATGTAGTCCTCCCCAAGATAAAGCTTCAACTTCATTAGAAGTCAATTGAGGATAAATACTCAATAATACACTAGATATCAAGCCTCGATAATAGTTTGATATTGAGTTATGTTGCAACTTGGCACTAAATAGCATACCTTTATATGTCAATATACCATGTATTATTTCATGAAGCATTGTTTTTGTATTATACTCATTTGAATAATTAGGTAAAGTATTCTGATTTAAATATATATAAAAATTGAACCCTCCTTCATTATTTGGTAAATATTGTTCAAAGTAACCATTAACACTGTCAGCTAGTGTTATATCTTCTTCAAAAATAAAATTCATAGGCACATCAAGGTCTTCGTTAATTAACAAAGTCATTACAAACCCCTCTAATGCACCATTTATTTTATTTAAGGTATTTGAAACACAGGGATTCATGATTTTATTTACAATCTTTTTCTTATCGCTTGGAGGAAGTTTTGGCAAAATTGAAGTTCCTGGGGTATTACCATTTGCTGGGTAGTCAGGCTCTTTACACTCATCCCATTTATCTAAAATTTCACTATCAATAACTCTACCAGTTCTTTTATCATACCAGATGCCTACTGTGAAATATTCAGTACAATTAATACAACCTGACATTGGAGAAATAGTACTTAGAGTTAAGTTATTGATAATATTATCATTATTTCCAAAGACAGTTTTATTACTAAGTGAATTGCTAGATACCCGTTTAGTGGTATTTTCAATTACAATCGAAGCTTCCTCCCACATTCCATTAGTGACAGAATAGCTGGATTTGTTATAATAGTATTGATCATAAAATAATACAGAAGCATTTAATCCTTCAACAGGCTTATTTTGATTAAAAATCTTATTTTCCGAAAATGTTTTGACACTATTAAAAAGATCTATCTCATTCAATACGCCATTCTTTTTGTAGACTTCAATAATATTCATTTCCATTTTATCGCCGTCTTTTTGAATGAAAAGCAAAGATCTGATTGATTCAAAATTTGGATTACCCTGATGATTGCTATTGCTTTCAACTGTTACAATTGTATAATTGATTTTATCTCGATAGAAACTTTGTGCGTTTTCCCAATCTAAAAGTGATTCCATCTTTCCAATTCTTGCAAAACGTCTAAGATTGGCATTCTTCTTTAATTGATCATAAGGTAATTCCAAAAGCGCATCTTCGCTACTTACTAAGCTCTCATAATATGCTTTAGCTAATTTAGTACTATACACGATGGAATAATTATCATCACTATTGAACTGAAAATTTTTTTGACAAGCATAAAAGGCTATCATGATAATCATTGAAGCAATTAAAGTTAAAAATTTGTTTTTGCTTAACATTTCCTTGTTTTATAAATAATAAAATATTTTAAGAATAGACTTTAAGAGAATAGGAAATAAATAAATAATAATTTTGTTATTAAACTATTCACTGAATAAAATTGGTATTAAATTTTGATAAAAAAATAAAAATTTTCAAAAATGAATTAGTTTATTTTTTTACAACCTAAAATAAAAAATATTTTAGGTTATTTTCTAAGTTAAAGTAGATGTTTTTCTATGATAATTAGATTATTAATTTGCACTGAAAATTTAATTGAATACAATTCAGTATGCTCAATGATTTTATTTTATCAAATTCTGTATTTTTTTGGAAAAAAATTTAAGATTATTACATCTTTCTGTATAACAAAACAGTCAACTAATTCTTTTAAAAAGATGCTGCTGCTTTTAAGTCCATTACTTGTATTTGCACAGATTGTGTTCCCTGCCATTCATTCAATTGCAATTGAAAGACAATATCAAATGGTTTGCCTGATTTTACAATGTCAATTTTATCTGGCATATTGTAGCCAATGCCTCTTACACTATTATTGCCTTGTGTTAGGTTAAAACTAATATGTGCTTCTTTCACCAGTTTTGAATAGCCTGTATCACGCACATTTTTTGCTATAAAAATAGGGCGCATATTGTCTGGACCAAAGGGTTCCATTTGCGCAATGATTTGAAAAAATTGCATGCTAATTTGATCCAATGGAAGCTGTGCATTGATGGAGATTTCTGGCACCATTTGTTCGGGTGTGATTCTATCTGCTACTGCTTTTTCAAATGCTTCCTTAAAAGCTTCTAATTGATCAATATTCATGGTCATACCTGCTGCAGCAAAATGCCCACCATATCCTAATAAGTGTGCTCTACAGGCATGCAATGCTTCATATAAATTGAAACCTTGCACACTTCTTGCGCTTCCCGAAACAATATCGCCATTTTGGGTAAGCACAATGGTTGGTTTATAATGCTTTTCAATTAAACGACTCGCCACAATACCCAC
>JBMOFB010000048.1:0-11488 GCA_049314475.1 Sediminibacterium sp. | reverse complement strand
GTAAAGTGATTGATTATAAGAAGTTTCTTTACGAGAAAAAACGTAAGGAAAAAGAAATGAAAGCGAACTCAAAGCAATCAGAAATTAAAGAGATTCGTTTCACTCCAGGTACGGATGACCATGACTTTGATTTTAAAGCCAAACACGCCGAAAAGTTTTTACAAGACGGGAATAAAGTAAAAGCTTATGTTCAATTTAAAGGAAGAGCTATTATGTTCCAAGATAGAGGTCAATTGCTTTTATTGAAATTTGCAGAAAGACTTGCAGAATCGGGTACTTTAGAGAGTATGCCAAAGTTGGAAGGGAAGAGAATGTTTGCCATTTTCCAACCTAAAGCAGGGGGTAAAAAGAAGTCAACCGCTTAATCATAAGATCGGAATCGGCTAATAGGCTGATTTTCAATGAATATTTTATACAAAAAGCCACATTAATGTGGCTTTTTGTATTCTAATCCTTTTTCTAAACAATATAAAGGCTTAGAATACAAACTTTTATGATTCTAAGCCACATTAATGTGGCTTTTTGTTTTGCTATATTCTACACTTATCTTACCTTCGCCGTCCATTTCCCACAAGGCTCAACAAGTGTCTCGCCCGTGCAAGACCGCCAGTAGGGAGTAATCGATAAGATTATAATAATGCCAAAAGTAAAAACTAACTCAAGCGCGAAAAAGCGTTTTAAAGTTACTGGAACCGGTGAAATCACCTTCCAAAAAGCGTTTAAAAGACACATTCTAACCAAGAAATCTACAAAGCGTAAAAGAGCTATGAGAAAGAAAGGTTTAGTAGGATCAACTAACAAAGACTTCGTTCTTCGTTTATTAAGATTAAAAGGATAATAACTCCTTACAATTTCAACCATTTAATTCACCGAGTCCGAGGCTTTAGCTAGCCGATTCAAAAAAATATTAATTATGCCACGTTCAAAAAATGCCGTTGCATCTAGAGCAAGAAGAAAAAAGATTTTAGATCAAGCCAAAGGTTTCTATGGTAAGCGTAAAAACGTTTATACCGTTGCCAAAAACGTATTAGAGAAAGGTTTAACTTACTCTTATGTATCTCGTAAGTTGAAAAAGCGTGAATACCGCACATTGTGGATTGCACGTATCAACGCTGCTGTAAGAGCCGAAGGATTGACTTATAGCCAGTTCATTAATTTATTAGCTAAGAAAGGTTCTGATTTGAACCGTAAAGTATTGGCTGATATGGCAATGAACGAGCCTGAAACTTTCCAAAAGATTGTTCAATCAGTTAAGTAATTAGTTCGGCTTTTATTGAAATTTAAGCCTCATAATTACTGCTCTCAAGATTTTTCAAATGCCCCGAATTCCGGGGCATTTGGCTTTTCTAGGCTTAAATCTTTTTTATACTATAATTCCACGCAAAGAACTATTTTTGTTGTCTCATAATAACAAATAACAACCCCATCTAAATCAATGAACAATACCTACACTTCTCTGGTAAAACAAACTTTCCATTTTCCTCAAGAGGGATTTAACAAAAATGAAAATGGTTACCTAGAATTTAATGGTCTAGATTTAAAAGCAATTATCGAAAAACATGGAACGCCTTTAAAGTTGACTTATTTGCCAAAAATAGGGATGCAAATTAATAAGGCTAAAAAAATGTTTGCAGATGCTTTTAAAAAACATAAATACGAAGGGGAGTATTTTTATTGTTATTGTACAAAAAGTTCGCACTTTTCATTTGTCGTAGAAGAGGCTTTGTCTCACGGGGTTCATTTAGAGACTTCCTATGCTTATGATATCGAGATCATTAATCAATTGTATAAAAGAAGAAAAATAAACAAAGATATTTTTATCATTTGTAATGGGTTTAAACAAAAAACCTACACGAGCAGAATTACAAAATTGATCAATACTGGATTTAAAAATGTAATTCCAATTTTAGATAATGCCGAAGAATTACAATTTTATAAGCGCAATGCCAAAGTGCCATTTAAAGTAGGAATTCGTGTTGCTGCGGAAGAAGAACCAAGTTTTCCTTTCTACACATCTAGATTAGGGATTCGTGCAAAAGATATCTTAGAATTTTATGTAGACGAGATTGAAGGATATGAAGATAAGTTCCAATTAAAAATGTTGCATATCTTTTTAAATAAGGGGATTAAGGATGATATCTATTATTGGTCTGAATTGAATAAGATTATCAACTTATATTGTCAATTAAAAAAGATCTGTCCTGAATTAGATTCTATCAATATTGGTGGTGGTTTCCCAATCAAGCACTCACTAGGTTTTGAATATGATTATCAATTCATCATCAATGAAATTGTATCAAATATTAAGAAGGCTTGTAAAAAGGCGAAAGTACCAATGCCAAATATCTATACTGAGTTTGGTAGTTACACAGTAGGAGAGAGTATGGCGCACATTTACAAAGTACTAGCAGAGAAAAAACAAAACGATAGAGAGTGTTGGTACATGATTGACTCTTCATTTATTACTACACTTCCAGATACTTGGGGAATTGGAGAAAAATTCTTGATGCTTCCAGTGAATAAATGGGAAAATGATTACCAAAGGGTTGTACTTGGAGGAATCACTTGTGATAGTCATGATTATTATGATTCAGAAGAACACATTAACGAAGTATTCTTGCCTAAGTTAAAGGATGATACCATGGAAGACAAGGAAGAAGAAAATAAGGAACCATTGTATGTTGGGTTCTTCCACACAGGTGCATACCAAGATCAAATAAGTGGCTATGGAGGGATCAAACACTGCTTAATCCCATCTCCAAAACACGTCATTGTTGAAATGGATGAGAAGACAGGTAAATTGGTTGATTGGGTGTATGCAAAAGAACAATCCGCTCAGTCAATGTTAAAAATATTAGGGTATTTAAGGTAAAATGTTCCAATTTCGCGTATTTTAATGTCATAATAGCATATTAATGAATTGTTAATTGTCAAAATGGCTTGAAAACAAATTTGTAAGTGATTTTTAAAATACCTAATTTTGACTTAAATAGAAGAAGATATGTACCCTGCAGAGTTTGTATTACCAATGAAGGCTGAGTTAGTTGATAACGGATTTACAGATTTAACAACAGCTGACGAAGTCAATCAAGTGGTAAACACAAATGGTACAACAATGGTGGTGATAAATTCGGTTTGTGGATGCGCTGCTGGAGCTTGTAGACCAGGTGTTTTGATGGCAGTAGCAAACGCAACAAAAAAACCAGATCATATCACAACAGCATTTGCTGGATTCGATGTAGAGGCTGTCAATCAAGTAAGAGCATTACACATGCCTTACCCACCTTCTTCACCAGCTATTGCTTTGTTTAAAGATGGCAAATTGGTGAGTATGGTAGAGCGACATCAGATTGAAGGAAGCCCTGCGCAAGTGATCGCACAACACTTAATTTCTTTGTTCAACGAACATTGCAATTAATAAAATATATTGAACGCTTTTTGTTTTTAGATGGGTTAGTAATTACGGCCGCACTTTCTAGTGTGGCCATTTTTTTGACAATAATCACTTACTTTGCAGTACTTAAATACATGCTATGTACCCTAATTTATTTTATCTAGTTAAAGACCTTTTTGGAATTGAACTCAATGCTTTGAAATTGGTGAATTCATTTGGTTTTTTTGTGGCAATGGCATTTGTTTCCTCTGGCTATGTATTATATTATGAGTTAAAGAGAAAGTCCGCATTAGGAGAATTTAGCTATACAGAAGAAAAGGAAATAATAGGCGCACCAGCCACAACTGGCGAATTAATAAGTGCAGGATTTTTTGGATTTTTATTTGGATATAAACTCATTGGTGCATTCATTATTTCGGAGGCTTTAAATAACCCGCAAGCTTTTATTTTATCTCTAGATGGTAGTATGGGGGCGGGCATATTTGTAGCAGTCCTCATGGTCTATTTAAAGTGGAAAGAAAAAGATAAAATTAAATTGACAAAGCCTGAAACCCGCACCATACAAGTGTGGCCGCAGGATAGAGTAGGTGATATTGTATTAAAGGCTGCTCTTTGGGGCTTCCTTGGGGCTAAGATTTTTCACAATTTAGAAAACCTAGAGGAATTTAGAAGAGACCCAATTGGCTCGCTGATTTCTTTTAGTGGATTGACCTTTTTTGGAGGATTAATTTTAGCAACTATTGGTATCATTTATTATTTAAAAAAGCAAAAAATTTCAGTGATCCATTTTGCCGATGCGATGGCACCCACCATGTTGTTTGCTTATGCTGCAGGTAGAATTGGATGTCAAATTAGTGGCGACGGAGATTGGGGCATTGTGAATACCAATCCAAAACCTTTTGGATGGATTCCAGATTGGGCATGGGCATATCAATATCCTAACAATGTAGTGAACGAAGGGGTAGCCATTCCTGGATGTGTTGGGACCTATTGCAATCAATTGCCTTTACCTGTTTATCCTACTGCTTTATACGAAATCATTTCCATGTTTATTTTATTTGCGATTATGTGGAGCTTCCGTAGGAAAGTAACTCAGCCAGGTATTTTAACAGGTATTTACTTAATTTTTGCGGGTGGTGAAAGATTTTTGATTGAAAAGATTAGGGTGAACAATAAGTATGACTTTTTACCTTTTCATCCAACACAAGCAGAATTGATTTCTGTATTTTTAATCTTGGCAGGTGTTATATTTTTATTCAAATCAAAAAATTGGTTTCCAATTAAACAAGCTTAATTCCAATTCATTTTTAATACAATTCGATTTCATTCATCTTTAAATATTCATTATGCCATCATTTGATATCGCAAGTTCAGTAGACGTTCAAATATTAGACAACGCTGTTAACGTAGTGAAAAAAGAAATCACCAACAGATTTGATTTTAAAGGAATTCATGTGGTGATTGATCTTAATAAAAAAGACTACATGATTAAATTAGAATCAGATTCAGAAATGAAATTGCAACAAATTGTAGATGTGCTTTTAAGTAGATCTATCAAACAGGGCATAGACGCCAATGCATTTGATTTGTCCAAAACCCCTCAACAAAGCGGAAAGATCTTTAAGCAAGATGTTCCAGTAAGAAATGGTTTGAAGCAAGAAGATGCTAAAAAAATCTCTAAGTACATCAAAGACAAGGGTTTAAAGGTGCAAACTGCCATTATGGACGATATAATTAGATGTACGGGAAAGAAAATCGATGATTTACAAGAAGTTATAGCTGCTTGCAGAACTGAGAATTTCGGCGTTCCGCTACAATACATCAATATGAAGTCCTAATAATGACCTTTCAAGACTTTATCATAACCTAATCGTATCCTATCAAGATCCTATAAATCCATAATGTATGCTTTATTAAGGGTCTCTTAAGCTAAAAATTTGGTTAAAATGGCATTTTAGCCTACATTTGCAACCTATTTTATAATTGTCACGGCAAAAACCGTGCAGCCTTAAAAATCATTATATGAAACAAGGTATCCACCCAGAAGCGTATCGTTTCGTTGTCTTCAAAGACATGAGTAACAACACTTCTTTTTTAGGTAAGTCTACTGCAAACACCAAGGAAACAATCCAATGGGAAGACGGTAATGAGTATCCAGTAATTAAATTGGAGATTTCAAACACATCTCACCCTTTCTACACTGGTAAGAACATGTTAGTAGATACAGCTGGTCGTATCGATAAGTTCAACAAGCGTTACGCAAAAGCAAAATAAATTAAAGCATTTAATTTTATCAACCCTTTCCAACTTTTGTCGGAAAGGGTTTTTTGTGTCAAGGCCATATTTTGCAGATCTTTCCTTATCAATACTTACCTTTGTATACTAAGAATTCCTAAATAAAATGACCATGCAGAAATTAGATATATTGGCTTTTGGTGCGCATACTGATGATGTAGAATTAGGATGTGGGGGCACTTTACTAGCTGCAGTTGCAGAAGGAAAAAAAATTGGAATTATAGACCTTACCCAAGGCGAATTGGGTACAAGGGGAACAGCTTCTGTTAGATTAAAAGAAGCTTTATTAGCAGGTGAAATCATTGGTGCAGCTGTGCGAGAAAATTTAGGTATGAAAGATGGTTTCTTTCTCAACGATCAAGCACATCAAATGGCTGTGATTGAAATCATCAGAAAATACCAACCAGATATTATTTTATGCAATGCACCAGAAGATCGTCATCCAGATCATGGGAAAGCTGCTAAGCTTGTTGCAGATGCTGCTTTTTTATCAGGATTGATTAAAATTGAAACGACACATAATGGCGTTGCACAAGCTGCTTGGAGACCAACGCATGTTTTCCATTATATTCAATCCCGAAATTTAACACCTAATTTTGTAGTGGATATAAGTGCGCATATGGATCAAAAAATGGCATCTATATTAGCGCATGCATCTCAGTTTTACAATCCAAATTCAGAAGAGCCGAATACATTTATATCAAGTGATTCTTTTTTGGAATTCATTAAAGGACGTGCAAAAGAATTTGGACAACAAGTAGGTGTTCAATATGCAGAAGGATTTATTTCAGAAAAAATAATTGGTATTCATAGTTTTGATGGATTGATTCAAAAAACAACTTAATAATTATTTTAAACAAACAATATGGCAATCGTAAAAGTTGGTTTAGTTCAAATGTCTTGCACTGCAGATGTACAAGCAAATAAGGCAAAAGCAATTGTAAAAATTAAAGACGCAGCAAAACAAGGTGCTCAAATTGTTTGTTTACAAGAATTGTACACTTCACTTTATTTCTGTGATGTTGAAGCCTATGAAAATTTTAAATTAGCAGAACCAATTCCTGGTAAAACAACTGACGAATTAGCTCTGTTAGCAAAGGAATTAAACATCGTGATCATTGCTTCTTTATTTGAAAAAAGAGCAGAGGGACTCTATCATAATACCACAGCGGTATTGGATGCTGATGGCACTTATTTAGGTAAGTACCGTAAAATGCATATCCCTGATGATCCAGCTTATTATGAAAAATTTTATTTTACACCAGGTGACTTAGGATATAAGGTTTTCAAAACTAAATTTGCAACCATTGGTGTCTTAATTTGTTGGGATCAATGGTATCCAGAAGCTGCAAGAATTACAAGTTTAATGGGTGCTGAAATGTTATTTTATCCAACAGCAATAGGATGGGCAACAGCACAAGATGAAGCAACCAATACAGAGCAATACAATGCATGGCAGACCATTCAAAGAAGTCATGCGGTAGCCAATGGCGTTCCAGTCATTAGTGTAAATCGCGTTGGATTAGAGCAAGATGGTTTGATGCAATTTTGGGGTGGAAGTTTTGTAAGTAATCCATTTGGAACTTTATTGTACAAAGCATCTCACGATCAAGAAGAAATTGCAGTGGTGGATATTGATACTGAAAAATCGGATAGTTATAGAACACATTGGCCGTTTTTACGTGATCGAAGAATCGATTCTTACCAACCCATCACTCAAAGATATATAGACGATGAGCAATAGTATGCATCAACATATACAACAAGCAATATTGGATGGAGCAACACCCAAATCCTTGGGATATACTTTTCCAGCTGAGTTTGCAAAGCAAGACGCCACTTGGTTAAGTTGGCCACATAAAGAGGCTAGCTGGCCCGGTAAATTAGATAGTATCTATCCTTCTTATATTGAATTCATCAAAATTTTAACTTTATCACAAAGGGTCTGCATCAATGTGGTGGATGCTGCTATGCAAGCAACTGCAACACAAATGATGGAAGCTTTGAAAGTAGATTTAACAAAGGTTCAATTTTTTATGCATCCAACCAACGATGCATGGTGCAGGGATCATGGGCCAAGTTTTTTAATAGGGAACAATCCCGCTGCGCCTAAAGCGATTGTAGATTGGAATATCAATGCATGGGGTGGAAAATATCCTCCTTATGATTTAGATGATGTGATTCCAACTCGAATCGCAGAGGCATTGAAACTTCCTATTTTTTATCCAAATATTATCATGGAAGGAGGGTCGGTGGATTTTAATGGTGCTGGAACAGTGTTGACTTCCAAATGTTGTTTGTTAAATGAAAATAGAAATCCCCATTTGAATCAAGCACAAATAGAGCAATATTTATGTGATTATTATGGGGTAGAACAAGTGTTATGGGTATCTGAAGGTATTGTGGGTGATGACACAGACGGACACATTGACGACACAGTTCGTTTTGTAAATGAAAATACGGTTGTGACTGTTGTTGAAGCTAATAAGTCCTCAGAAAATTATACTTTGTTACAAGACAATTTAAAAGAGTTACAGCAAATGCGTTTGATCAATGGTAAACAATTGAACATTGTTGAATTACCAATGCCGGCAGATGTAATTTATGAAGACCAAATGTTACCAGCTTCTTATGCCAATTTTTATATTAGCAATGCACATATAGTGGTTCCAACCTATCGTTGCGCACAAGATGATCAGGCAATGCAAATCATTCAGGATTGTTTTCCAACCAGGGCGGTTGTTGGTATAGATTCCACAGACATCATATGGGGATTAGGTAGCTTCCATTGTTTGAGCCAACAAGAGCCATCCATTGTTAATAATTTAGACAAAAAATAGATATCAATTTTTTGTCTCCTAACAATTGTTAGTGTAATTTTGAGCAAATATTTTTACCATGGATTTACGTTTATCTGAAGAGCAGTTAATGATTCAAAAAGCGGCTCGTGAATTTGCACAACAACAGTGTTTACCGGGTGTAATTGAAAGAGATGAACACCAAAAAGTTCCTAAAGAACAACTATTACAATTAGCTGATTTAGGCTTTATGGGAATCATGACGCCAGTTGAATATGGCGGTGCTGGTATGGATACCATTAGCTATGTTCTAGCAATGGAGGAAATTAGTAAAGTAGATTCTAGCGTGAGTGTAAGTGTGAGTGTAAACAATAGTTTAGTATGTTGGGGTTTAGAAAAGTATGGCAATGAAGCTCAAAAGCAAAAATACTTAACGCCTTTAGCACAAGGTAAGAAAGATGGTGAATTGTACATAGGCGCTTTTTTATTAAGTGAGCCAGAGGCGGGTAGTGATGCCACGCATCAACATACAAGTGCAGTTGATATGGGAGACCATTATGTATTGAATGGTGTAAAAAATTGGATCACAAACGGTTCCACAGCTTCGGTATACTTAGTAATGGCTCAAACAGACGCTTCAAAAGGATCTAGAGGCATCAATGCATTTATTGTTGAAAAAAATACACCAGGAATTTCGGTAGGTCCTAAAGAAAATAAGATGGGAATTCGTGGAAGTGATACACATTCTATATCATTTATGGATGTGATTGTACCAAAAGAAAATAGAATTGGAGAAGATGGTTTTGGTTTCAATTTTGCAATGAAAACTTTGAATGGTGGACGTATTGGTATTGCAGCACAAGCATTAGGTATTGCAAGTGGTGCCTACGAATTGGCTTTGGCTTATAGTAAAGAAAGAAAATCATTTGGTAAACCAATTCATGAACACCAAGCGATTCAATTTAAATTAGCCGAAATGGCGACACGAATAGAAACTGCAAGATTATTATGTTATAAATCGGCTTGGGAAAAAGACAACCATATGGATTATGTAATGAGTGCAGCTATGGCAAAATTACACGCTAGCGACACCGCAATGTGGGTGACCACTGAAGCTGTTCAAGTACATGGTGGATATGGATTTGTAAAAGAATTTCATGTTGAACGCCTAATGCGTGATGCAAAAATTACACAAATTTATGAGGGTACTTCAGAGATTCAGAAGATGGTGATTGGACGATGTATCACTAAATAATGGATTGCTATTTTGGTTTGTTCTGACTACCTTTATAACCTATGCCAGTTAATATTTCAGCTTATCAATCTATTCAAGCTACATTAGTTGCTCAACAAGTTACGCTGATAGCGGTTAGCAAAACGAAGCCTATAGAGGAGCTAATGGAATTATATGCATTAGGTCATCGAGCTTTTGGCGAGAATTATGTGCAAGAGTTGGTCGACAAAGAAGCAGCATTGCCTAAGGATATTCAATGGCATTTTATTGGACATTTGCAATCCAATAAAGTAAAATACATCGCCCCGTTTGTGCACATGATACATGGGGTTGATTCAGAAAAATTATTACAAGAAATCAATAAGCAAGCTATAAAGCAAAATCGTGTAATTGATTGTTTATTGCAAGTACATATTGCAACGGAGGCAACAAAATTTGGATTTGACGGCCCAGCATTGCATGAATTATTAATGAGTGGAAGACTATCTAACTATTCCAATATTCGAATTAGGGGTTTAATGGGCATGGCAAGTTTTTCAGAGGACCAAGCATTGTTAAGTCAAGAATTTACAACTTTAAAAATGTATTTTGATAAAGCTCAACAAGCTTTCCCTGATGGATCATTTAATACCCTTAGTATGGGCATGAGTTCGGACTATGCTTTAGCCATTACGAAGGGTAGTAATATGGTAAGAATTGGTAGCTTATTATTTGGTGCAAGAAATTATCCTGCACCAAAATAGCTTACTTCGTTTTTGAATGATCAAAAACCAATTGACAAAAGGCTTTCACACCAACAATAAATCCAGACTCATCTAAATAAAAATCTGGTGTATGATGCGGGCCTGCTTTACTTGGTTCAGTTCCTTTTGGTAGCGCACCTAAATTAAAAAAGAAGCTTGGTGCTTTTTCTCCAAAGAAAGAAAAGTCTTCTGCGCCAGTAACCCAAGTAGATTCAGATACATTGTCTGCACCAGCTGCTTTAATTAAAGCAGGTAATGTCTTCTTAACTAAATTTGGATCATTATAAGTTACTAAAGTTTTTGTTTCAATAGTCACATCGGCAGTAGCTCCAGAACTTGCAGCGATTGTTTTTGCAGTATGCCTGATTCGTTCATGCACTTCTTTTTGCATTTTACTATCCAATGTTCTAATGGTCCCACTCATCTCTGCAGTTTCTGGAATAATATTTTGTCTTACACCAGCATTCATTACACCAACAGTAATGACTACAGGAGCGGTAGTTAAATCCATTTGTCTACTTACAATATGTTGCAATCCTTCTATGATTTGTGCAGATGCTGCAATTGGATCTACACCACCCCAAGGTTGTGAGCCATGGCTACCTTTGCCATTTACTTTAATATTAAACCAATCAGCAGCTGCCATGAACGCACCTGATTTATATTTTAAGGTACCCACTGGAGTTTGTGAACTAATATGAATACCAAATACTGCCTCTACTTTTGGATTGTCTAAAACACCTTCTTTAATCATTAATTGTGCACCCCCTTCCTCATTCGCTGGAGATCCCTCTTCGGCTGGTTGAAATAAAAATACCACAGTGCCAGGAAGGTCTTTTTGCATGGCATGCAAGACTTTGGCTGTTGCCATTAACATAGCTGTATGTGAGTCATGACCACAAGCGTGCATTACTGAGACTTTTTTACCTTCGAAGTCTGTGGTGACTTTAGAGGCAAATGGTAAGTTACTTCTTTCAAATACTGGTAGTGCATCTATATCTGCTCTTAATGCAACCACCGCACC
>JBMOFB010000047.1:0-11543 GCA_049314475.1 Sediminibacterium sp. | reverse complement strand
GATTACTTGTTTTGAGTACCACTAAAGTGCCAATCTCAAAATTTCTACCATTCATTGTGAACGCTTTTTCGGCATAACGAACTTTCACATTATGCTTTAATAATTGCGCCAAAGCTTTAGCAGTCGCAAAAGAATGATAAGGAATTAAATAGCCATAAGCACTAGTTGCAGTAGCAGGAGCAACCACATTAAATCCTGGCTCAATCGCCATTGGTTGCTTCGTAGCAAACCCATGCACACCATATGCATAAGGCAATGCCCATGCTGTGATATCATACGTGTTTGAATCATTCACTTGAGTAACCGGCTCTAATAATACACGCGCTAAAACGCTATGTACTTGATTTACATTCACTGCCAATGTATACCCTTCGTTGACAAAATCGCCTTCTTTTTTAGTGTAATAATCAAATGCTTTGAACTTTACATCTGCATTTTTTAAAGTACCATACTCAATATTGTTCTTCTTTAACAAGCTTGCTAATCCTTCTAATTGAGCAGCATTTTTAGCTGTCATAATAAAAGTTTTGAAATCAGAAACTGAACCTTGACGACTATCATCAAAATATTTTTTAAAATTTTCCAACAGCTTTGTTTGATTTGCCGAACTAATTTCGATGGTAGATAAACTTGTCGTAAAATGATGCGTTGCCCTTGCAACCAATGTCACTGTATCATTACTATTATCTTCTACACCTAATCCCGCACTAATCCCACCTTGCTCATAAGTCATCCCAATGGCACCATTGTACATTGGATAGGTATCTCCATAAGATGGATATAAAAGGTCGAATCTTTCCTTAGTAAAGAACAACCAATTGTTTTGATCAAAATATTTTGCATGGTTTTTTCCAATTTGATCTTGGAAAGATTTTTGCCATGGTGTCAACACATCATGCAATGGTTCTGCTGCAGGGGCAAAATAATAAGGTGCGTTGTATCCTTGTTCATGAAAATCCACATGCACTTGAGGGTACCAGCTTTGGTATAGTGGTATTCTTTGTTGGGTCTCTTTTTGTGTTTGCCAAGCCCAGTCTCTGTTCAAATCAAAATTATAATGATTGGTTCTTCCCGCTGGCCATGGCTCCATATGCTCTCTTGCTGCAGGGTCTGTATTGTAAGTTGACCCTACTGCATTGTTATACCAGTTCACATACCTATCACGACCATCTGGATTGATACAAGGATCAATCATTACGACTGTATTTTTTAACCAATTTTTTGTTTCCTTATTATTAGGGTCTACTAATGCAAACAAGGTCAACATTGCTGCTTCAGAAGATGCAGGCTCATTGCCATGAACATTGTAACTTAACCATACAATTCCTGGTTGATTCAGGTCTTGCACTGTGCCTTCCACTAGCCCAAGATTGTGTTTTCTAATTTGCTCTAAATTTTTTATATTTTCTGCTGTACCAATAGCTGCTACCATCAAATCTCTCCCTTCGTTGGTCTTGCCATAAGGAATCAGTTTCACCATATCGGATTTTGCAGCTGCAATAGCTGTAAAATAATTGACAATTTGATGGTGTCTGGTAAAGCGTGTTCCAACTTTATACCCCAAGAATTGTTCAGGACTTAGCACTTGAGCGAACAATGAAAAAGGGAGGATCATTAAACTTACCCACAAAATGGATTTAAATACAGATTTTTGTTGCATAATTAGAATATTATTAGATCTTAAAAATAGTCATTTTAAGGGTGGTCTAGGGCAGCAGACCTAGATATTTTTACACAACCGGATTCATGAGTTGTTGATACCTAAATAATTAAGTAATTTAACGCTTCAATCTACCTTCTATGAAACAGCAAATTCAGGTTTCTTACCTCCTATTTTTGGCCATTTTTCAGTTAAGTATTACAGCAAACGGACAACAGTTTTTCAAGCAACATCCTCAAATCAATCCATATCAATATACGGTTGTGAAGGAACAATCCTTTCAAAAAGCGGCTGTGACTTCGGCACATCCTTTAGCTAGCATGGTGGGCGCAGCTATTATGAAAGATGGAGGGAATGCTTTTGATGCTGCCATAGCAGTTCAATTTACCCTTGCAGTGGTTTTTCCAGGAGCCGGTAATATTGGAGGAGGCGGATTTTTATTGTCCCGAAATAGTGAAGGTGTATTAATGGGCATTGACTTTCGTGAAGCAGCTCCAAGTAAAGCATCTAGAGACATGTATTTAGATGCACAAGGCAACCCAATAGACGGGATGTCCAGACTAGGTGCATCTGCTTCTGGTGTACCAGGTAGTGTAGCAGGCATGTTTAGTGCCCTTGCATATGCAAAATTACCAATGAAAATGCTCTTGCAACCAGCCTATGAATTAGCAGCTAACGGATATGTAATTACTGAAAGAGAAGCAAGAGGTTTAAATGCAGAACGAAAAAACTTTATAAAAAATAGCGCACAAGCATCTGCTTTCACTAGAAAAGAAAATTGGAAAGCGGGTGACACATTGTATCAACCAGAATTAGCAGCCACCATCCTTCGTATCCAACAAAAAGGTAAAGCAGGATTTTATGAAGGCGAAACCGCAGCGATGATTGTAGAAGAGATGAAAAATAGTAAAGGCTTAATTAGTTTAGAGGATTTAAAAAAATATACCCCTCAATTTAGAAAGCCAATAGAATTTGATTACAGAGGACACCATGTCATTAGTTTTGCACCCCCATCTAGTGGTGGAATTTTAATTGCACAAATGATGCAGATGATTGCGCCCTATCCTATAGCTGAAATGGGCCTCAATAGTTTTGAATCTGTAAGTTTAATGGTAGAAGCGCAGCGAAGAGCCTATGCTGATAGAGCAGAACATATGGGTGATCCAGATTTCTGGAAAGTGCCTACAACAACTTTAACGAGCAATGCCTATGCGCAGGCGCGTATGAAAGACTACCAACCTGGCGTAGCAGGAAATAGTAAAAATATTCTTGCAGGTGTTGCAAAAGAAAGTGAGCAAACTACTCATTTTAGTGTCATTGACGAAGCCGGAAATATGGTTGCTGTGACCACTACCTTAAATGATACTTATGGGAATAAAACGATTGTAGGAGGTGCTGGTTTCCTTTTGAATAACGAAATGGATGATTTTAGTATTAAACCAGGTGTACCTAATATGTATGGTGCATTAGGTGGAGAAGCCAATGCGATTCAACCTGGCAAAAGAATGTTAAGTTCTATGACCCCTACACTTGTCACTAAAAACAATCAACCTTATATTACTATTGGAACTCCAGGCGGTACCACCATTCCAAACCAAGTATACGAAGGCTTGGTGAATATCATTGACCATAACATGACTTTAAAAGCAGCCATTGATGCCCCGAGATTCCACCATCAACATATTCCTGATATGGTGAACGTTGAAGCCGATTTTCCAGCATTAACAGTCAAAGCTTTGAAGGAAAAGGGATACACCATTAAAGAAAGAGGTGCATTTGGAAGAATGGATGGGGTGATGATTTTACCAAATGGAAACAGAGTGGCTGCAGGAGATAAAAGAGGTGACGACAGTGTTGCTGGTTATTAATTTAAAATAAAACAACCCCCTTGGTAAAAAATAAGTTCATTTATATTCGTATCCTGATCGCCAGTTTTATAGGATTGCTCTTGCTCTCCTACTTACTATTGCTTTTACCAGTTGTACAAGAAAAAATTGGACAAAAAATTGCCTCGAATATGAGTCAATCTTTGGGCGTTGAATTTAAATTAGAGGGTTTAAGCTTTTCCTTGTTTAACAGGGTGGATATCAAAAATGTGCTTATCAGAGATCAACAAAAAGACACTTTATTATTTGCACAAACACTTAAATTAAGACTATCTGACTTATTATTTTCTAAAAAGGCTCCTGTACTTGGCTATATTGGATTAGAAAAAGCAAAAATTTATTTACACAGAAAAACTCCGGTATGGAACTACCAATTTATGGTAGACCATTTTAAATCAAAAGATACTAGTAAGTCACCCGGCCAACAATTTGATTTAAAGAAAATTGATTTTACGAATATTCAATTCATACAAGACGACGAATGGATAGGCTCTACCACCAAGTTTGAGGCTAAGCATTTGCTAGCAAATTTTAATCAATTCAAAGGCAAAGAAATAGACATTGAAAAGATCATATTAGACAGACCATTTTATTCTATTTTAGACAAGCAAGGTTTAGCCCCAACAACAAAACAAAAAAAAATTAAGCCGCTCAAAAATGAGCTGTATTTTAATGCAGCAGGTTTAAACATACTCGCTAAAAAAATTGAAATCGTACAGGGGAAAATTTGGATTGAATATGGATTTGGGCAACCCGTTCCCTATTTTGATACCGAACACATTCGGATGCAAAACTTAAACGCCTCCATTGACAATGCTAGTTTTAATGCAGATACGATTAGAGCAAGTGTAAAATTGTCTTTGAAAGAAAGATCAGGTTTTGTGATTAAAAAATTAGCTACCCAATTTAGGATGACCCCACAAATTATGGAATTTGCGGCATTGTCATTGATTACAAATAAAAGTACCATTGGCAATTACTATGCCATGGAATACAACAATTTTATTAAAGATTTTAGGGCATACATGCATCAGGTGAATATGCGTGCAAACATTAGCAAGTCTATTGTTGCTTCTGACGATATTGCCTATTTTGCTCCAGCCTTAAATAAGGTTGACCAAAAAATTACAACTAGTTTCAATTTCAATGGCACAGTGGACGATTTTAAAGTTGAACAACTGGGTGCGCAGTCAGGTACCTCTTTTATAAAAGGCGATTTTTCTATGAAGGGTATCCCCAACATAAAGCAAACAATGATTCAAGCCAATCAATTGAATGCAAAAACTACTATTCAAGATTTAGGCCGCTGGATACCCGAAATCAATGAAATAAAAAATTTGCCACTAGAAGCATTTGGCAATCTATATTTCCAAGGAAGTTTAACGGGAACTATGTATGATTTTATTACAAAGGGATCCATTGCAACTGATATTGGAACAGCAGTGACTTCCATTCGCTTAGAATTTCCTACAAACAGTGAACCAATTTATGAAGGTAGTCTTGTTGCATCTAAATTAAATGCGGGCAAACTGTTTAAAATACCTTCCTTGGGGCTATTAAACTTTACAGGTAAAATTGCAGGTAGTTCTTTTAAGCTAGATAAAATTAAAACAAATATTGAGGGTCAGATAGATTCTATTCAGTTCAATGGATATACCTATGCACAAATACAAACCAATGGTACGCTACAAAAGCAAGCTTATACTGGAACGATTAAAATTAAAGATCCTAATATCAATTTTATAAGCAACTTGGAAGTTGATCTTAAAAATACCACCCCTACTTTTAATGCGGTGGGTGATTTAACCAATGCAAACCTGAGTGCCTTGCAATTTTCTAATAACCCAATTCAGTTAACAGGCTTATTAGACGTTAATTTTTCGGGCTCAAATATTGATAACTTTATTGGATTTGCTAAATTCTATAATGGTAAATTAAAAAGTACAACCAATACCATCAATTTTGATTCAGTCTCTGTAAAGTCCAATATTTCAAACGGCAATAAGCAAATCACTTTATCTAGTGATGATATACAAGCAACTATTATTGGTAAATTCAATATCAATCAATTGCCAAATAGTGTTCAATATTTTTTACAAGGCTACTTTCCTAATTATATCAAGAACTTAAAGGAAGCACCTGTCAATCAGCAATTTTCATTTCAGATAAACACTGCATATTTTGAACCTTATATTCGAATTTTTAAAAATGAGTTTTCTGGATTTAATAATTTGAACATTAACGGCACAATCAATACAGATAAACAATCCCTTCAATTAAAGGCTAGACTCCCTTATGCACAATGGGGTGGCTATGCCATTTCAAATGGTGTGATTGATGGAACAGGCAATAAAGAAAGTTTAAAACTTGATATAGCCGCAACCTCATTTAATTTAACTGACAGCTTTAAATTAAACAGTCCAAAATTACAAATCACTACTTCAAAAGACCAATCGCTATTTAAACTAAGTGCAGATAGTAAATCTGCGCTTTCATTTATTTCCTTCCAAGGAAAAGTCAATACTTATGCCGATGGGCTATCCATTCAGTGGGCTCCATCCTTTTTTATTTTGAACGATAAGCAATGGACCATTCAAAATGAAGGAGAAATTTCTTTTAGGAAGAACAATACCTATGCCAAACAATTTAGTATCGCACAAGGACTACAAAAAATTCTAGTTCAAAATCATCCAAATGATGTGAATGGTTTACAAGTAAAATTGGAGAATGTAGTTTTAGGGGATATTACCAATTTGTTTTTTAGTTACCCAAAACTAGAAGGCGTGATGAATACTACGGTGAATTTAAATAAATTGAATGATCAATTTTCTTTAAACCTAAATAGCACAATCAACGAATTTAGTTTTAATTCAACCCTACTTGGCAATACCACATTAATAGGCGCTTATGATGCCAAAACTGGCATCATTCCTTTTGATTTAAATTGCCCGAACGATAGCTATCATTTAGCTGCAAAAGGCACTTATGCACTCAAAGATAGCATCAACCCATTGGATGCAACACTCACTTTACAAGAATCCAATTTTGGATTGATTCAAGAATTTATCGGAGGCGTATTGACCGATTTAAAAGGGAAAGCAACAGGACAAATTCATTTTGGCGGTCGCATTGAAAATCCTGATTTAAAAGGCGTTGCCACTATTAAAGAAGCAGCACTAAAAGTAGATTATACAAAAGTCAACTATTACATACCAAATGCTACAATTCAATTTACAGATGAAGGCATCAACTTTGGTACCATTCAAGTGAAAGATCAATTGAACCGAGTTGCCCAATTTAAAGGAAAGATACTACATCAAAGATTTGAGCACCTTGTTTATGACATGGAAATGCAAAGTTCAAAAATTGAACTTTTAAATATGGATGTCATGGACAATAGTAACTTTTACGGAAAAGCAGTTGGTAAAGCAACTATGACCATCAACGGACCTGAGGAAAATATAAAAATGTCTATCAACGCAGAGGTCAATGATAGCTCACATATTTATTTGCCCAATGCCACAAGTAAGGAAACAGGTAAATCCGAATTCATTTTATTTAAAAAGATAGGTAAATCAATCATCCCTAATGAAGAGACCCCAACCTATAATCTTGTAGTAGATCTTGATGTGAGTGCAGATAATAAAACTCAGATTGATGTAATCATAGACGAATTAACTGGTGATATCATTAAAGCAGTAGGCAATGGAAGAATTAAGATTAGAGCTGGGAATATTGAACCACTCACCATGCGAGGCAAGTATAATATTGAAAGAGGAAAATATGATTTCAACTTCCAATCAATTATCAAAAAACCCTTTGATCTAATTCCTGAGGCAGGCAACTTTATTGAGTGGACAGGCAACCCCTATGAAGCAAATATACATGTGGACGCAAGATATACCGCAGAAAGAGTGAGTTTAAACGAATTGGTTGGAAACGCCAATTTTAGCAATGCGGTAAAATCATATCGTGGTAATGTCTATGTGATTGCAGCACTAAGAAATAAATTATCTAGGCCTGATATTCAATTCACCTTGGCCTTCCCTCCTGGCAATCCTATCAGTACTGATAATGAATTCTCCCAATTCATTACAAGACTGGAACGTGATGACAATGAAATTATTAAACAGGTTTCTTTTTTAATTGTATTCAATTCATTCGCACCAGTTGGATTTAATTCTGGCAATAGTAACAATGCCTATAGTGTGACGACCCTTGGTATTAATTCCATCTCTCAATTATTAACCAAGCAAATCAATAAATCTGTAACTAATTTATTGAACAAAGTGACAGGCGATCAAAGCTTGCGATTTGATATAGGCTCGAATGTTTATAATAGTGGTAATTTATTAGATCCTACTGGGTCTGGTATTGCAATCAATTCAAATAAGATAGATCGTCAAAGAGTGAATCTAAAATTTGGTCGAAGCTTTTTTAATGATAAAGTAATCATTAATTTAGGAGGTGATTTTGATTTTAACTTAAGGGCCGCTTCCAATATTGACAATAATAATTTTCAATGGTTGCCAGATCTGAATATTGAATTCATTTTAACTAAAGACAGGAAGTTAAGAGCCATTGTATTTAACCGAAATAGTTTAGATATCATTGGAGGTAGCATGGGAAGAAGAAATCGTCAGGGGGTTAGTATCTCCTATCGAAAAGATTTCGAAAATTTTATTTTTTAGGTAAAATGGGTGCTGGAATCTTCTGACAATTTTTAAATCGATACACAAAAAATTTGCGAAGTACCACTCCCCTTTGTTGAATTTGAATACTATCAATTTTACCCATTTTTTCAAAATAAGGCAAGATTAAATGAGTGGGATCAAAAGGTAGATTGGAGGGTTGTATAAAGTAAGCATCCTGACCTAATTGCAAACTAGCTTGGTCTTGATTGAGCCAAGCAAATTTGTGCACGTCTTCAATTGCGCCTATTGCAATGACTTGTTTTTGAATAGGTCTTGCAGTATAAAATAAAATATGCCCAGCAGGAAACCATTTAGAGACTATAATTGGGGACTTCTCATTCATCACCCCCTCTTTACTGTCTTGCTCGACAAGCTGCTTGAAATCAGTGCTAAATTGCGCCCAACCTGTTACATCGTTAATTGGATTGTACTCTCCTAAGTTTTCATTGCTTTTTGAACCTAATTGAAATGGAAATACATGCACCAATCCAATAAATCCAAACACCAATACCACTAAAAATCCTAAAGCCCCTTGCATTAAATTTGGGATGGGTTTAATAGAAACTTCGGACCAATAGACACCTGCTAATAAAAATAATGCGATAAAACCTGGGCCTGTCCAATGTGGTAAAGTAGGATTGAACAAAGAAATGACCCAAAATAAAATGATTAAAGGAAGACTAAGCCATAATAATAAAGCTACAATGTTTGAGGACATTTGATCAACCCTATGCTGACTTTTAAAAATTGAATTTAATTTTTTGAATCGAATCAACGGGATTAAGCAACTCATGTACACCAAAGGATTTTGATATATAATTTCTCCCACAATTTGTTGTAATAAGCTTCCCATTTGAATCCCTGTATGCATGACCCGCTTGGAATGAAATTTATAAGTAATAAAATCATTATCAAAATTCCAATACAGAATAGGAATCAATGCAGCTATTGTGATGAGTACGGCGATATATAAAAATGGTTGCTTAAGGGTTTTAATTTGATGGAATAAAATAAATCCTCCAAATCCAGCCCATAAATACAATCCATGCACTTTACTTAATGTGGCTAGTCCAATCAAACAACCTAAGCCAATCCAGTTGATGGTCGTAAACAAATGCGACTTTACCACCCACTTAGCCATTAAATAAATACTCCAGGTAAAAAATAAAAGTTGAGGACTATCAGGCATAATGAATAAACCTGCGATGATACTAGTATAAATTGAACAGGTATACAATAATGCAGCAATCCATCCTGCACGTTCAGTATGTATCAATGATCCTGTTCTAAAAATAAACCAAGTGGAAACCGCTGCAGCAAGCATACTTCCAAGACGCATGGATAAAGTGGAAACCCAATTTAAGTTAAGGGTAGAGAGTTGAATCATCCATCCAACCAACGGCGGATGATCAAAATGATTCCAATCTGGTTGAACTGCATAGGTGTAATAATACACTTCATCGTTGCCCAATTCCAATAAAAACGACAATGCGATTTTTACAATGATTGCAATTCCGATTAACCAGATTGTCTTTTTAAGATAATCTACCTTTGAGTATTGCATGGAGCAAAAATTAAATTATGATTTACTTGCAGCTTGGTCTACGAACCATGCTGTAGCTAGATGGTACCCTTTTAATCCTAAGCCAACAATTGATCCTACGACCTTGGCAGAGACATGCGATATTTTTCTGAAATCTTCTCGAGCATGGATATTACTGATATGCACTTCTATCACTGGTGTTTGAATAGATGCAATGGCGTCTCCAATGGCAACAGAGGTATGCGTATAAGCTGCTGGGTTTAAAATCATCCCATCTTGGTTAAAACCATATTGTTGAATCGCATTCACAAGCTCTCCCTCTACATTCGATTGATAATAGGTAAAATTAACTTGAGGATAAGCTTGTTTTAATTGTTCTAAGCAATCATCAAAACTTTCGTTACCGTATACACTTGGCTCACGCTTACCCAATAAATTTAAATTAGGTCCGTTGATGATGGTAATATTAAGCATGAGAATGAAATTAAAATGTCAAATTAGTTGGCCTTCATTAGCGCAATAAAATCGTCAAATAAATAACGGCTATCATGTGGACCAGGTGTTGCTTCTGGATGATACTGCACACTAAATGCAGGACGATCTTTTAAACGGATGCCTTCGATAGAATCATCATTTAAGTTTACATGAGAAATCTCCACATTAGGATGTGCTTTAACCGCATCCGGGTTCACACCAAATCCATGATTTTGTGTCGTAATTTCTGATCTGCCTGTAATCACATTTTTAACAGGATGATTTAATCCTCTATGACCATGATGCATTTTAAAAGTAGGGATATCATTAGCAAGCGCTAACAATTGATGTCCTAAGCAAATACCAAATAATGGTTTTTTCTCTTCTAAAATTGCTTTAATTGTTTGAACTGCATAATCCATAGGTGCTGGATCACCAGGACCGTTTGATAAAAAATAACCAGTTGGATTAAATGCTTTTAATGTAGCATAGTCTGTCTTTGCAGGGTGCACTCTTACATGGGCGCCTCTATCAATTAAACATTGTAAAATATGTTGCTTCACTCCAAAATCTAATACAGCAACTTTAATAGGTGAATGTACATCACCTAACTCATACACTTCTTTCGTACTTGCCGAACTAGCCAATTCTAAACCATCCATACTTGGTACTTTTGCTAATTGCAATTTCAATGCGTCTACATCTAAATAATCCGAAGAAATAATACAGTTCATAGCGCCACTTGTTCTTACATGTGCTACCAATGCTCTTGTATCTAATCCTTCTATTGAAACTATATTATTTTCAATTAAATAATTATTTAAATTTCCGTCGGCTTGCGCACGGCTGAATTTCTCTTCTAAATTTCTTCCAATTAAACCATGAATTTTCACAGACTTACTTTCAACATCTGTCGATTTTACACCATAATTACCAATGTGCACATTGCTCATGATAATAATTTGTCCAGTATAACTTGGGTCAGTAAACACTTCTTGATATCCAGTCATACCAGTATTAAAACAAATCTCTCCAGTAGTGGTTCCAATTTTTCCAAAAGCTTGGCCATGAAAAACGTTCCCATCTGCTAAAACTAAAATTGCTGGTTGTGTGGCCATATAGGTAGGTTGATTTAATTGTTCAAAAATAGGCAAAAAAAAGGCAAGACCAAAGTCTTGCCTTATATGTGAAATGAATTAATTCATTATTCAGCTGTTGGTTTAGCATCGTTAGCTTCTTCTGTTGGAGCTTCTTCAGTTGCAACTGCTTCCACTGGAGCTTCTTCT
>JBMOFB010000046.1:0-11593 GCA_049314475.1 Sediminibacterium sp. | reverse complement strand
AATAACCCTAATTAGTAGTTTAATAATTTTTCCATCATCTCTTCTAAGCGATCATTGGCCATGTATTGCTTCTCCAATGTTTTATTGAATGGAATAGGCGTATCCAAAGAGGCGCATCGCATAATCGGCGCATCTAAATGCGTAAAGCAATTTTCTGCTACCCATGCACTGATCTCGCCACCAATACCACCTGTTAAATTGTCCTCGTGCAAGAGCATCAATTTACCTGTTGCTTTCACCGCCAACTCAATTGCGGTATAATCCAATGGTGACAAGGTTCTTAGATCTAGTATATAAATAGATTGATCAGCATGTACTTGTTGGTATGCTTTTGCCCAAAGTACGCCCATACCATAAGTAATGATGGTCGCATCTGTACCTGCTTGTACAATATGTGCTTTACCAATTTCAATTTGATACATCGCATCTGGAATTTCCTCCTCGATACTTCTGTACAAAGCTTTATGTTCAAAATATAAAATAGGATTGGGCTCTGCTAGTGCAGCAATCAATAATCCTTTTGCATCGGTTGGATTAGATGGATACACTACTTTCAATCCTGGCACATGCGTGAACCAAGCTTCATTGGATTGAGAATGAAAAGGACCTGCACCCACGCCACCACCTGTTGGCATGCGCACCACCACGTCGGCGTTTTGTCCCCAACGGTAATGCATCTTAGCTAAATTATTGACAATTTGATTGAAGGCCACAGTCACGAAATCAGCAAATTGCATCTCCACCACCGACTTCACCCCTTCCAAACTTAAACCTAGTGCAGCGCCTATAATGGCACTTTCACAAATAGGCGTATTGCGTATTCTTTGTTTTCCAAATTGATCTACAAATCCTTCTGTGATTTTAAATGCCCCACCATATTCTGCAATATCTTGTCCCATGATGATCATCTCTGGATATTTTTCCATGGACTGTCTCAATGCATCACTAATGGCTTCAATAAATCTTTTATTGGTTTTCTGTGTTGTCTCAACCAAACTATAATCCGGAATACTTGAAGCAGGAATAGGTGCAAAGACATCTTCTAATTCAGCAGCAATCGTCGGCACAAATAGTTCTGGCTCCATCGCTTTTCTCAAATCTTCCTCCAACTGCTCTTTGAATCGATTACGAATTTCTGCCACTTGCATTTCTGTCAATACATTTTCTTGAATCAAGAATTGCTCGTAATTTTTAATCGGATCTTTTAAGGACCAAGTTTCCATCAAATGCTTTGGTACATATTTTACACCACTTGCTTCCTCGTGCCCACGCATTCTGAATGTATCACATTCAATCAAATAAGGTTTCTGTTGATTAATACAATAGTCGCGAACACCTTTCACGGTTTGGTAAACTTCCAAAATATTATTACCATCAATACGAACGCCTTCCATGCCGTAGCCTTTTGCACGGTCTACTAAATGATCACATTTATATTGTTCATTCGTTGGTGTACTTAAACCATACCCATTGTTTTCGATAATAAAAATAACCGGCAAATCCCAAACAGCAGCCACGTTCAAGGCTTCGTGAAAATCTCCTTCACTAGTTCCTCCATCTCCAGTAAATGCCATACTTGCTTTTAGCTGGCCTCTTTGCTGATACGCTAAGGCAACCCCATCGGCAATCGCTAATTGAGGGCCTAAATGAGAAATCATACCACATACATGGTGGGCTTTACTACCAAAATGAAAACTTCTTTCTCTTGCTTTACTATAACTACTTCTGTCGCCTTGCCATTGTTTGAATAAATCTGTCAAAGGCATTTTACGTGAAGTAAACACACCTAAATTTCGGTGTAAAGGCATTATCCATTCGGTTGGATCCATCGCTAATGTGGCGCTTACTGCAATTGCCTCTTGGCCAATTCCACTAAACCATTTGCTGATTTTTCCTTGCCTAAGTAAGACCAACATTTTTTCTTCAATCATTCTTGGCCATAAAATGGACTCGTATAAATGAATCAACTCCTCGTTACTTAGACTACCTCGTTTATATTCCATTAGTCTCTAGAATTCAACTTGCTCAATAATTTCAACATTTCTAAGTACAACCAAACCAAAGTCACTAGTAAACCAAATGCACCATACCATTCCATATACTTTGGTGCGCCCATCTCTGCCGCTTTTTCGATTGCATCAAAGTCTAATAATAAGTTTAATGCAGCAATGCCCACAATGAATAAGCTAATACCAATGCTTAATGGAGAACTATCAAAAGCAAAACCCATTTCAAAACCAAACATACCAGCAATCCATACAATCAAATAAAATAGTCCAATCCCCATTGTAGCAGACATGATAATGGATCTTAATTTATTGGTGACTGTGATGACTCTGAAATTATATAAAAAGAACATGGCTACTGCTACACCTAATGTTAAACCAACGGCATGTAAAATGATGTTTGGATAATTCTTGGCAAACATGGCATTGAAAAATGCACTGATGCCACCAATAAACAGCCCTTCTAAAATACCATATGCAGGTGTGATATAGCCAGCCCATTGTGGCTTAAACATAATCACCAATGCTAGGACCAAACCTCCAATTGCACCAGCAATCATTAATGTGGTTGCCGTATTGGTATTGCCTTCTGCATAGACGTTCCAAACATACATCGCCGAAGCTAATACCATCAATAATAAGAAACCAAATTTGTTGATGGTACCGCGAACGCTCATGACACCAAATGCATTTGCATTGGCATGCAATGACTTATCAAATATTTTTTCTGTTAAGGTTGGATTACCTGTTTTAAATGCTGACATATTTTTAAATTTTTGCTACTATAAAAATACAAAATAGCTACGAAACGCCCTCTTTAAAAATTGTTAATCCTTCATTTTTTCAAGCCTAGATATTCATCCAAAGTGACAAATTGGTAACGAGTGCCCTATTTTAGTAAATACATTGGTATTGAAGGCGCAGGCTTAAACAAGAAATTGGAATAATCCGATAAAAAATGCGGTTTTAGAGGCGATGCTTTGTAACTTTGTTATCCAATTGATGCATATGCAAGAAGAAGTTGTTTTACAAGATGTCGTGATCAAATTTGCTGGTGATAGTGGAGACGGAATGCAGTTAACCGGCCAGCAATTTACCAATAATACCGCCTTACTAGGAATTGACTTAGCGACTTTCCCCGATTTCCCTGCGGAAATTAGAGCCCCTATCGGTACCCTGCCTGGTGTGAGTGGATTTCAAATACATTTTAGTTCTAATCCAGTGTATACACCAGGTGATACCTGTGATGTGTTGGTGGCGATGAATGCTGCAGCTTTGAAAGTGAATTTGAAAGGGTTGAAAAAAGGCGGAAAAATAATTGCAAATTTAGAAGGATTTGATGCAAAAAATTTAAGGCTTGCTGCGTATCCCGAAGGCATTAATCCTTTAGAAGATGGCAGTTTAGATGGTTATGAATTAACCAAAGTAGACATTACAAAATTGACAAGAGAAGCGCTAAAGTCCAATACAGAGTTAGGAACCAAAGAACGTGACCGTGCAAAGAATATGTTTGTACTTGGTTTAATTTATTGGTTGTACAATAGAAACTTAGACAACACCATTGATTTCTTAGAAGAGAAATTTGGTAAGAAAGAAAATATTTTAAAGAGCAATATTGACGTACTAAAAGCTGGCTACTACTATGGTGAAACTGCTGAATTATTCAATGCTAGGTATAAGGTAGAGAAATCAAAGATGGAGCCCGGTACTTACAGAAGTATTATGGGCAATCAAGCATTGTCAATGGGTTTAATTGCAGCTTCTCAAAAAAGTGGTCTGCCTTTATTTCTTGGATCATACCCAATCACACCAGCTTCTGATATCTTGCACGAATTGAGTAAGTATAAAAACTTTGGTATTAAAACTTTCCAAGCAGAAGATGAAATTGCAGGGATTACTGCTGCAATAGGCGCTAGCTATGGTGGATCGATTGGACTAACCACCACATCGGGACCTGGTATGGCATTAAAGACAGAAGCAATTGGATTGGCAACGATGTTAGAAATACCATTGTTGGTTATCAATATTCAAAGAGGTGGTCCATCAACAGGCTTACCTACTAAAACAGAGCAAAGTGATTTGATGCAAGCCTATTATGGTCGTAACGGAGAAGCACCAATTCCTGTATTGGCTGCATCTACACCAAGCGATTGTTTCTTTATGGCTTTTGAAGCAGTGAAAATTGCTTTACAACATATGACACCAGTGATTCTTTTAAGTGACGGATATATTGCCAATGGTGCTGAGCCTTGGAAATTTCCTGCTGCGGCAGACTTACCTACGATTGAAGTAAAATTCAAAACAAGTCTAGCAGAAGGAGAAGAAAAATTCTTGCCGTATAAAAGAGATGAAAAATTAGCAAGGCCATGGGCTATTCCTGGTACTCCAGGATTAGAACATCGTATTGGTGGGATCGAAAAGCAACACGAAACTGGTAACGTAAGCTATGACCCAGAGAACCATGAATTCATGGTAAAGATGAGACAAGCTAAGGTTGATAAAATAGCAGACTACATTCCATTGCAAACAATTGACAGTGGTGCAGACAAAGGAAAAGTGTTAGTACTTGGATGGGGTTCCACTTATGGCACCATCAAAAGTGCGGTATTGCAATTACAAAGTCAAGGCAAGGCTGTAAGCCATGCCCACATTAAGTATATGCGCCCTTTCCCAAAAAACTTAGGCGAAATTTTAGCTGGGTTTGAAACTATTTTAATTCCAGAAATTAACAATGGTCAATTGATTAAAATTATCAGAGACCAATACTTGGTAGATGCAAAAGCCTATAATAAAATCATGGGTATTCCAATTACAAAATTAGAATTGGTGACCGCGATTGAATCTTACTTATAATAAAAAAGCGCCTGAATTTTATGAGGCGCTTTTTTTATTTTCTTTTTCATAGTATTTACAAAACTCGGTGATACCACAAGTGTCGCATTTTGGACTTCGCGCCAAGCATGTATACCGACCATGTAAGATGAGCCAATGGTGCGCTTTATGTACTAATTCAGATGGGATATGCTTAATCAGTCCTTTCTCCACAGCTAGTGGTGTAGTGGCTGTCATGGGCACTAGTCCGATTCTTCTGCTCACTCTAAACACATGGGTATCCACCGCCATATTGGGTTGTTGGTCTATCACACTGGTAATCACATTGGCTGTTTTTCGGCCAACACCTGGCAATTGAACTAACGCATCAATCGTCATAGGCACTGCTCCATTGAATTTGGAAAGCAGTAACTGACTCATACCAATGAGGTGTTTTGTTTTATTGTTGGGATAAGAAATGCTTCGAACCAAAGGAAATAAATCGTCAAAGCTCGCTTTGGACATGGTCTCTGGGTCAGGATATTTTTTAAAGATCCCCGGTGTGGTTAAGTTTACACGCTTGTCGGTACACTGAGCAGAAAGAATCACCGCGACCAATAATTGAAACGGATTGTCATAGGTCAATTCGGTTTCTGCTATAGGCACATTTTCTAAAAAATAATCAATGACTCCCTGATAACGTTCTTGTTTTTTCATGCAAGGAATGCTTATTTTTTTTGCTTTGCACTTGTAGCAAAAGTATCCTCAAATAAATAGACTTCCTCGCCTTCTCTTCTTAAAAGATAGCGCTCTCTTGCATATTTTTCGACTGCACCTGGATTACTTTGTAAATTATTCAACTGTTCTTGTGTAGTTGAAATTTCTTTTTCATAATATCCTTTCGCTTGTTCTAATTTCTCCAATTCAGCTGCTCGGTCTCTTTGAAGAAAAAAATTGCGTTGATCAAAAAAAAGCATCCATAAAACAAAAGCCATGCACGCCACAAAATAGCGATTGGCCACAAATGGAATTAATTTTTTCAATGCTTGCATACTAAAAGCTTGACTTATTTATTTCCGAACTTCAATTTACCCTTTGTTGGGAAAAATCCAGTTTCACCCAATTGCTCCTCAATACGAATTAGTTGATTGTATTTAGCCATACGGTCGGAGCGAGATGCAGAACCTGTTTTAATTTGACCACAGTTCAATGCAACTGCTAAGTCAGCAATGGTATTGTCTTCTGTCTCACCACTTCTGTGTGACATCACTGTGTTGTAGCCATTATTTTGTGCCAAGCTCACTGCGTTAATTGTTTCAGTAAGTGTACCAATTTGATTTACTTTAACCAATAAACCATTTGCGATTTTTTTATCGATACCTGTTTGTAAACGATCCACATTTGTTACAAATAAATCGTCCCCAACCAATTGACATTTACTACCGATAGTATCTGTCAAATTCTTCCAACCAGCCCAATCATCTTCAGCCATACCATCTTCGATAGATATAATTGGATATTTTTTCACCCAACTCTCCCAGTATTTAACCAATTGGTCTGAACTCATTTCTTTTCCAGAACTTTTATGGAATACATATTTCTTTTTCTTCGCGTTCCACAATTCACTATTAGCAGCATCCATTGCAATCGCAATTTGTGTGCCTGTTTTATAACCTGCAGATTGTATCGCTTCTAAAACTGTTTCAATTGCTTCTTCGTTGCTCTGAATATTTGGAGCGAATCCACCTTCGTCACCTACATTGGTGCTGTACCCCTTTTTCTTTAAAGTGCTTTTTAATTGGTGGAAGATCTCTACACCCCAACGTAAACCTTCACTAAAGCTAGGTGCGCCAATAGGCATGATCATGAACTCTTGAAAATCAATTTTATTATCCGCATGTGCGCCGCCATTTAAAATATTCATCATTGGCATTGGTAATGTTCTTGCATTCGTGCCACCAATGTATCGGTACAATGGTAAATTAGCTTCTTCGGCTGCTGCTTTTGCAACCGCCATACTTACCGCTAAAATAGCATTTGCGCCTAATTTGCTTTTATTTGGAGTGCCGTCTAAATCAATCATCACCTGATCGATTGCAGCCTGAGAAGTAATATCGAAACCAATCAAAGCATCCGCAATCGTGGTGTTTACATTTTTCACCGCTTTCAAAACACCTTTACCTAAGTATTTCTTTTTATCGTTGTCTCTTAATTCAGCCGCTTCGTGAATACCAGTACTTGCACCACTTGGAACAGCAGCACGACCCATTGCGCCATCGTCAGTTAATACATCCACCTCTACTGTTGGATTGCCTCTACTATCTAAAATCTGTCTTGCATGTACTTCGATAATGTAACTCATAATTGGATCATTTATTTTTCTATAAAATTCTATACTGTTTGTTTGCGCAATTTACACCCATTTTATTTAATGCGTAAGCAATTTAAAGATTTCTTCTAAACTTGTTGATTGTGTCAAGGATTCAATGGATTCATTGGCCACTAACTTGCCCTGATGTAAAACCAATACCCTATCAGAAATGGCTTCTACTTCTTGTAAAATATGGGATGAAAATAAAATCATGGCATTTGCACTGAGCGATTGAATTAACCCTCTAATTTCCAACAACTGATTGGGATCTAAACCAGATGTGGGTTCATCTAATAAAATCAATTCGGGTTTGTGCAAAATCGCAGCGGCAATCCCTACTCTTTGTTTAAATCCTTTAGATAAGAACCCAATTTTTTTATGCTGCATGGATTGCAATCCAGTTGCTGCAATCACTTCATGTATTCTTTGAGTTGGCGAGGGAATCGCATGCACACTGGCTAAGAAATTCAAATATTCAACCACAAATAAATCTTCATACAATGGATTGGACTCTGGTAAATAGCCAATCTTTTTTTTGAAAGCGACTTCGTCTTTTTGGACATCCATCCCCGACAACTCAATGGAACCAGCATCAGGAATAAGACAACCAGCAATCATTTTTAAAGTCGTGCTCTTGCCTGCACCATTGGGTCCAAGAAAACCAACAATCTCTCCTGGCGCTATGTTAAAACTAAGCGAATCAACTGCTTGGAATTGATCAAATTTTTTTGATAGGTCTTGTACTTTCAATGACATACTCAAAAGTAAAGTATTATTCTAGATCTTTAGAACTTGCAGGCAATTGATCGTATTCCCCTTTAAAAGCATAGTAGCCAAAAATGAAGAATCCAATGCAAATAGGGGTAAAGATGGTCAGAATAATGCCCCACTGCAAAGTCACATTGGATTTGGTTAAACTATTCGCTGCTGTAATTTTTTGAATGGCTTGAGATGCTAAAAACCAAATAATTGCTGGTGCTAAAAACATCCATAACAGCCCAAGTATTTTTTTAATTGTATTCATGTTTATTATTTGATTAGTCCATGACTTCTTTATCTACCCTATTTGTTAAATAAATAACCCCAATGAATAAACAAATGGATGCAACACCTATTGGATACCATAAGCCTGCAAGCGGATCGCCTGAAGGATTGTCTGCTGTTTTTGTAAACTCCACAATTAAGGTACCTAAAAATGGCACCAAGCCACCAAACACCCCATTGCCAATATGATAAGGCAATGACATGGATGTATATCGAATTTTAGTTGGGAATAATTCCACCAAGAAAGCTGCAATTGGACCATAGACCATCGTGACATATAAGATCTGTATAAAAACCAACCAAATTAAATTCCAATAAGTCGTTTTATCCAATGTTTTTTCAACCAACACATTTGGTTTTTGAGAGACCGAAGCAATCCTCACTTGTACCGTTTTAGTTGCATCCAAAACAGTCCCATTAATAGGTTTTAATTTGACTTGAATGGTGTCTAATTTAGTAGCGTCCTTTGCATTTATTTGGGTATATTGAATACTTCCAGCACCTGCTTCATCCACCCTATCCGTCAAATGTATCGTGTCTGTTTTAGTATAACTAAATACAGCACCATCTGTATAAGCCGTATCCATTTTTTGTACCACATACAATTTTGTTTTGTCTTTCGAATCAATACTTGCAAGTTTTTCTGAGACTTTTGTATTTGCTATATCAATTTTTTCAGTTCTATTTTTTGCATTGGTGGCATCTAAAAAATATTGGTAGATAGGCCTGTAAGTGAGTATACCAGCTAACATCCCGAACATCATAATCCACTTTCTTCCAATTCGATCACTCAAATAGCCAAACAACACAAAGAAAGGGGTAGCAAATAAAATAGCCCATAACATTAAATTTCTAGACTGTACAAATTCAACTTTGCAGACGGTCTCAATAAAACTTTGTGCATAAAACTGTCCAGTATACCAAATCACGCCCTGCCCCATAACTGCGCCAAACAGGGCTAATAAAACCATTTTAAAATTGGCTTTGTTTCCAAAACTTTCTTTTAAAGGATTGGTAGATGTTTTGCCCTCTGATTTTAATTTAGTGAACATAGGGGATTCACTCATTTTCATTCTAATAACAATAGACACGCCTACTAAAACAATCGACATCCAAAATGGATACCTCCATCCACCCCACTCAGCGCTAAATGCTTCTACACCTTGATTCGATCTAATTAAAATAATCACACCCAATGCCAAAAATAATCCTAAAGTAGCTGTAGTCTGAATCCAGCTCGTCCAAAAACCTCTTCTATTGGCAGGTGCATGTTCTGCGACATAAGTGGCTGCACCTCCATATTCTCCACCCAATGCCAACCCTTGCACCAATCTTAAAATCAAAACTAAAATAGGTGCCGCCCAACCAATGGTGGCAAAACCAGGCACTAAACCAATTGCAAAAGTGGACCCACCCATCAATACCAAGGTCAGTAAAAAAGTATACTTGCGTCCAATCAAATCTCCTAGTCTTCCAAAAACCAATGCGCCAAATGGTCGAACAATAAATCCCGCAGCAAAAATGGCGAGTGTACTTAAAAGTGCGGAAGTGCCTGCGTCTGAAGGGAAGAATTGTTTTGAAATAATAGTGGCCAACATCCCAAAAATATAAAAGTCATACCATTCAATCAGGGTGCCAACAGAAGACGCACCAATCACCAAACTGATTTTACTAGGCTTTATGTCCAAACTCATATTTTATTATTTAATTGCTGCAATTCAAGTTAAATCAATCAACTTAAAAAATGTAAATTTGGAAGACTAATTTTAAATTTGATCATGTCTTACCCTTACCAAATTAAAGACCTTGCAGGCTACCACGAGGCTTATCAAAAAAGCATACAAGATCCTGATACTTTTTGGGGAGAGGTCGCAGCACATTTTACTTGGCATAAAAAATGGGACAAAGTAAGTGATTGGAATTTTAAAGAACCTAGTATTAAATGGTTTATTGGTGGTCAATTAAATATTACTGAAAACTGTTTGGACAGGCACTTAGCAACTATCGGAGATAAGCCTGCTATTATTTGGGAACCCAATGATCCAGAAGAGCAACATCGAACACTCACATACAATCAACTGCATTTAAAAGTATGTCAGTTTGCACAAGTCTTATACAATAATGGTGTAAAAAAAGGAGACCGTATTTGTATCTACATGGGTATGATTCCTGAATTAGCCATTGCAGTATTGGCATGCGCAAGAATTGGTGCCATTCATAGTGTCATTTTTGGTGGCTTCTCTGCACAAAGTATTGCAGACAGATTAGACGATGCAAAAGCTAATTTTATCATTACCTGTGATGGTGCTTTTAGAGGTGCAAAGGATATCCCATTAAAAGCAGTGATAGACGACGCATTAATTGGCAACCATTCTGTGAAGCACGTGATTGTTTGCACGAGAACTGGGACAGCAGTGTCTATGTTAAAAGGCAGAGACCTTTGGTGGGAGGATGAAATTAAAAAAGTAGAAGCTGAGGGTATTCAATTTGTTCCTGCAGAAGTGATGGATGCAGAAGATCCATTATTTATTTTATACACTTCGGGATCTACAGGAAAACCTAAAGGCGTTGTGCATACTGTGGCAGGTTATATGGTCTACACCAATTATACTTTTGTCAATACATTTAACTACCACCCAGACGATCTATTCTTCTGTACTGCAGACATAGGTTGGATTACAGGGCATAGCTATATTGTATATGCACCACTAAGTGCAGGGGGTACTTCCATGATGTTTGAAGGCATACCGACTTTCCCAGACGCAGGAAGATTCTGGAACATCATTGATAAATTCAAAGTGAATATTTTATACACTGCACCAACAGCTATTCGTTCATTAATGGGTTTTGGTTTGGGTCCAGTGCAGGGTCATGATTTAAGTAGTTTAAAAGTATTGGGTACGGTTGGCGAACCCATTAACGAGGAAGCTTGGAATTGGTACAACGAACATATTGGTAAAAATAAATGTCCCATTGTAGACACTTGGTTTCAAACAGAAACTGGTGGCATCATGATCTCCAATATGGCGGGCATCACGCCAGGAAAAGCAGGATGGGCAACCTATCCAATGCCGGGCGTTGAACTCATGCTGGTGGATGATCAAGGAGCAGAAGTAGTTGTTCCAAGTTCTGATGAAGCAGGTGTAATTTTTAGAGGAAATCTTTGTATCAAACAAGCATGGCCATCTGCCATCAGAACCACTTATGGCGACCATGAAAGATGTAGGACCAATTATTTTGCCACTTATGATCATTTATATTTTACAGGAGATGGTGCGTTCAGGAACGAAGCTGGTCAATATAGAATCACAGGACGGGTGGATGATGTATTGAATGTAAGTGGTCATAGGATTGGCACTGC
>JBMOFB010000045.1:0-11671 GCA_049314475.1 Sediminibacterium sp. | reverse complement strand
TCAAATTCGTTGGTATCAGTGAAATTGTCCATTGGTTCAAAGTAGGAAATACCTATTTTCTGCATCCCTTTATTAGCTTTTGATAAGTAACGATCATAGTATCCCTTTCCGTATCCAACACGATGTCCTTTTAGATCAAATCCCAATAATGGGACTAGCATGGTATCTATCGTATCAGGCACAACTTGATTAAAAGGTAAAGGTTCTTGTATACCAAATGCATTCTTTTGTAGCATTTCTGTTTCTATATAAAAATCCATTTCATTTAGCGCCTTGTTAACAATAGGATAACAAAAGCGAATAAATGGATACAAAGCCTTGATATATTTTTCGAATAACAAAGTGTTGGGTTCGTTCTTATGTGCCAAAGGATAAAAGCTAGCAAGCATTGCTGTATTAGACCAATCGATGCGTTGAAATTGAATCAGTAATAAATCATCCAATTTCATGCATTCAGCATCGGTCAATGCAGCTCTTTTTTGAGATAATATGGTACGCGCTTCGGCTTTATTTATAGGCATTCAAAAAAACTAAAAATGGTGGCACCATAATTTCTTTGGAAACTATAGCCTTCATATGTTTTATAGTCATTACGAGGTGTATGTTCCAATATAAAATAACCATTAGGGCTAATTAATTTTTTTTCAACTATGATTTTTGGTAACTCGTCAATGGTGTTCAAAGCATAGGGCGGGCCAGCAAAAATAATATCATATTGTTGATTACAAGTGGCCAAGAATTGAAACACATCCATCTGAATGGTGATGGTATTTTCAATCTTCAAAAAGTCGATATTCTTTTTAATGAAATCAAGCATTGTTTTGTCTTTTTCAACAATAGTCAATTGTTCAGCGCCTCTAGACGCTAATTCGTAACTAATACATCCGGTACCTCCAAATAAGTCCAATGTAAGGGCGCCGTCAATGGCGACTCTGTTATGTAAAATATTGAATAACCCCTCTTTGGCAATATCAGTGGTGGGTCTAGTGTGTGGCATATTGATAGGCGGATGAATTCTTCTGCCTCCATATTTTCCTGAAATAATTCTCATGAGTAGAACTTAAAAAATAAAATAGGGTGCATAAGGATGATTTGGGTGCTCCAGATTTAACGATGCTCCAACCCCTTCATCTGGCGTGTTTTGCATATGTGCACCTGCAAAATAACTAGCTAATTCTTGCATCCAAAAATCTCTTTCAGCACTATACCCTATTACATTTAAATTCGTTTGATTTGGTAAGATATTTGCTTGAACACATACGTTCAATACAAGGTATTGATTCTGCGTATCTCCTCCTCTATTAAAATAATTCACAAAATGTGGTTTGCCATTTTGTAACACTAAAACAATAAAATAATCATTAAAAACAGTCACACAAATACCATCGCTATGATTGGATGTAATTAAACTACTTAGATAATTAATCCATTTACCAGTTGGAAATGACCGAGTTAATAAGGTACTTAATGCATCTGGAACACTGTAAACCAATACTTGATCTTGTCCAATTTTCTGTAACTGAATTTCTTCTTCCATTTTTGTACCAACTACTAGGCTAAATTCATTATGGTAAAAAGCATCCGCACCAGTCGTCACAGATTTAGTTAATAAAGTTCTTTTTGTATTCATAACAAATTGAACCTGTCTGTAGAATGATTGAATCAGCTTTGAATTATTTTGTAAATACCCAATTAGTTGATTCCACCCATTTTGATCTGTGGTGTTCTCAAAATATTCAAAAGCAATGTATGCCCCATTGATGTGGTTTTTAACAACAAAACAGATAGACTTTTCGTCTACTATCAAGTAAAGATCTTCGACCTTATTATTTGCTGTACTTTCTTGTACGCCGTAAATGCCAATATTTTTCATAGTCAATTTCTACTGCAATAATACAAAAAAAAGAGCCTATGTATTGCTAAAACTAGTTGTAGATTTGCAATTCTATGAGTCAACCAGCAGCGACCCCATCCTTACAGGTCAATATTAGTAGCAAACAAATATTAACTATCTCTATTCCTATCGCATTGGCTATCCTCGTGCCTCAGTTTAACTTTATCATCAACAATATCTTTTTGGGTGCTTTAAGCAAGCAAGCACTTGCCATTGGAGGGATTACAGGGGTCTATTATTTGATTTTTGGGGTCATGGGGCAAGGACTTAATAATGGATTACAAGCCCTTATTTCGAGACGAGCTGGAGAAAATAGAGTGGATGAGATTGGTATCTTATTTTCACAGGGCGTAATTATTTCCATCTTTTTATCCATAGTTGGTATTGGTTTTACCTACTTTATCGCCCCAACAATATTTCGTGCTTTATTAATTGACTCATCAAGAGCAGATACCGTGATTGAATTTCTAAAAATTCGTATTTGGGGGATTCCATTCTTATTTATTTATCAAATGCGCAATGCCTTATTAGTAGGTACCAATCAAAGTAAGTTCTTAATTATTGGTACTGCTACTGAAGCAATTTTTAATATCTTTTTTGATTACAGTTTGATCTTTGGGCATTTTGGTTTTACTGCCATGGGTTTAAATGGTGCAGCTTACGCTTCTATCATTGCAGAAATTATGGGCTTATTGGTGATTTATCTTGTCATACACTATCAAAAGATTGGTGCAAGATTTGATTTATTTAAAAAGTTTGAACTCAAATTGGATTATATAAAACTGATTTTAGTGCAGTCTTCACCATTAATCATGCAATACATGATTAGCATTATTAGCTGGGAATTTTTTTATATTCTAATAGAACATAGAGGTGAGCAATCCCTTGCAGTATCCAATGCCATGCGCAATATTTTTGGATTTTTTGGTTGTTTTACCTGGGCTTTTGCAGCTACCACCACCACCATGGTGAGTAATATCATAGGGCAAAATATGCAAGACAAAGTCATTGAATTGATTTATAAAATCATGCGTTGGAGCTTAGGTTTTGCATTTATTGTAGCTATTATTATTAATGTATTTGCTGCACAATTTCTTTCCATCTATGGACAAGGGGAAGGCTTTTTAACAGAAGGAATTCCTGTTTTAAGAATTGTATCTATCGCATTACTTTTAATGTCGGCTTCTACTATTTGGTTAAACGCTGTAACAGGTACTGGGCAATCCAACATGACCTTAATCATAGAATTTGCTGCCATCATCATTTACATTATCTACAATTATTTGGTGCTTGAATATTACCATCTTCCAATTACTTACGGATGGTTTAGTGAGATCATCTATTGGTTAAGTTTATTGATCCCTTCCTTTTTCTACATCAGGACGATGCGATGGAAGAATAAGAAAATTTAAATTATATCGACGAAGACGATTTGGAATAATTTGACCTTGTTCTATCAATGTCAACAGAAGTCGTTCCTTCAAAATAAGGCACTGATAATTGTTGTTTTGTGATTTTTACATAGACAGCGTCAGCAATTTGATGTGCTTCTAAAATTTGATCTGCAATGTTTGCCACAATGGTTTCAAGTAAGGGTGTAGGCACTTCCATTATTTTTTGAATCAATGCAAATACCTGCACATAATCAATGGTATCCTCTAATTTATGGATTGTTTTTGTAGCAGGCGACATTTGAATACGGACATCTACTTTAAATGTATTGCCAATTTTTTTTTCAGCAGGATAAACTCCGTGAAAACCATTGAACAATAAATCATTTAAATAAATGTGCATAGTAAAGATTTATTTAATGCCCCTTTGCTGTTAAAAAACGTTCCGCATCCAGTGCCGCCATACAACCACTACCAGCTGCTGTTACCGCTTGGCGATAGTTCTTATCTTGTACGTCTCCAGCAGCAAAGACCCCTTCTATATTTGTTTTGGTTGTACCTGGTTCTGTTAAGATATAACCAGTTTCATCCATCTTTAAATAGTCTTTAAAAATACCGCTGTTTGGATTGTGTCCAATCGCCACAAAAAACGCACTCACTGGAATCTCTTCCATGGTATTGGTTTTATTGTTTTTGATACGAACACCTTCTACTTTCTTATCGCCTAATATTTCGTCTGTCTCGGAATTAAAATGCACCACAATATTTGGTGTATTCAACACCCTATCTTGCATTACTTTACTTGCACGCATTTGGTCTTTTCTAACAATCATATGCACGGTGGTACACATTTTTGATAAGTAATGTGCTTCCTCAGCCGCTGTATCTCCGGCACCAACAATAGCTACCTCTTTTCCTTTAAAGAAGAATCCATCACAAACTGCACAAGCACTTACACCAAAACCATTCAATCTTTCTTCACTTGGAATGCCCAACCATTTTGCACTTGCACCAGTAGAAATAATGACTGCACCTGCTTCTATAATTTTTTCATCATCTATCCAAACTTTATGTGGGTAACTACTAAAATCAACTTTAGTGGCTAAGCCATAACGGATATCTGTACCCATTCTAGCTGCTTGTTTTTCAAAATTCACCATCATTTCTGGTCCTTGAATGCCATCTGGAAAACCTGGATAGTTTTCTACCTCTGTGGTAATGGTTAATTGTCCACCTGGTTGAATACCTTGGTACAATAAAGGCTTCATGTTTGCTCTAGCCGCATAAATTGCAGCAGTATAACCAGCTGGTCCTGATCCAATAATAAGAATGTCTACTTTTTCTGTTTCCATAACCCTTTTTTTGTTGCTACAAAGTAGCTTAAAGTAAATTAATTATTTATTTTTTTAAAACCTTTAAGTTTTACAAAAGGCTTAGAAAAAAATAACCCCGACAAATTTTTAAAATTGTTGGGGCTTTTTTGATATTGTTAACTTTTTATTAGCCCAAATAAGCTTTTAATGCATTGCTGTATCGTGCTTTTTGTAAACGTTTAATGGCACGTTCTTTAATTTGTCTAATACGTTCTTTTGTTAAGTCATATTTAATTCCAATTTGCTCAATCGTAACTCCATTTTCACCATCTAAACCAAAATAGGCATTCACAATCTCTGCTTCTCTTGGACTTAAAGATTTTAAGACTCTTTTAATTTCTTCTCTTAAAGAATCTTTCATCACATCTTCATCCGTATCAGATCCACCTTCTAATAAATCACCCATGGCCACATCTTCAGCTTCATGCACTGGCGCATCTAATGAGGTATGACGTGTATTTGATTGGAAAATATTATTAATTTCTGTTTCTGACATTTCCAAGATACCTGCAAGCTCCTCTGTTGAAGGCTCACGCTCATGCTCTTGTTCAAATGCCATATAGGCTTTGTTTGCTTTGTTGTAAGTACCAATTTTATTCTGTGGTAAACGAACCAAACGGCCTTGTTCTGCTAATGCTTGTAATATAGATTGACGGATCCACCATACCGCATAAGAAATGAATTTGAAACCCTTTGTTTCATCAAAACGCTGAGCAGCTTTGATCAAACCTAGATTTCCTTCATTAATTAAATCACTCAAAGATAAACCCTGGTGTTGATATTGTTTTGCCACGGATACAACGAAACGTAAATTGGCTTGAACCAACTTGTCTAATGCACGTTGGTCACCCATTTTAATACGTTGAGCGAGTGTCGTCTCTTCCTCAGGATTAATCATAGAGATTTTAGAAATCTCTTGTAAATATTTTTCAACCGCTTGAGAATCTCTGTTGGTAATCTGTGTAGCAATTTTAAGCTGCCTCATGCAAAGAATTTATTTATAGGTATAACGATAGAAAGTCCAAAATAGTATCCCTTTCGGGAGTCTGCAAAGTTAAGTTTTTGAAGCCAATAATACAAATAAAGCATTAAAACCCCTGTAAATGAGTTAAATAGAGAAATTTATACCCAAAATAGGGATTTTTATTTTTAATTGACGGCTGAGATTTATCTTCGCCATATGATAGATTTTAGATCGGATACGGTCACCAAACCCACCGCAGACATGTTAGCCTATATGCAAGCTGCGCCTGTTGGTGATGATGTGTTTGGAGAAGACCCTAGCATTAATAGTTTGGAGGAAAAATCTGCCAAGATGTTTGGATTTGAAGCTGGTTTGTTCTGTCCAAGTGGTACTATGACCAATCAATTGGCCATCAAAACCCATACTCAAGCTGGAGATGAAGTGATTTGTGACGAAATTTCCCATATTTACCAATACGAAGGTGGAGGAATTGCCTTTAATTCTGGATGCTCTGTGCGCTTATTACACGGAGACCGAGGTCTTTTGAATGCAGCACAAATTCAAGCAGCCATCAACCCAATAGATGTGCATAAGCCAATTACTAGCTTAGTGAGCTTAGAAAATACAAGTAACCGAGGTGGAGGTGCTTGTTATGATTTTAGTACTTTCTATGAAATTCAAAAGGTAGCCAAGGCCAATCAATTGGCATTGCATTTAGATGGCGCCCGTGTTTTCAATGCCATTGTCCACAAAAAGGAAAATGCGGCTGATTATGGTAAAGTTTTTGATTCTGTGTCTATCTGCTTAAGTAAAGGATTAGGTGCACCAGTGGGAAGTGTTTTAGTAGGATCCATTCCATTTATTAAAAAAGCCAGAAGATGGAGAAAGGTTTTTGGTGGTGGGATGCGACAAGCAGGCTATTTAGCAGCAGCCGGAATTTACGCCATTGAAAATCATGTGGAGCGTTTGGCTCAAGACCATTTGCATGCCATTGCTTTAAAGGAAGCTTTAGAAGCAAAATCATTTGTTGACCATGTGTTGCCAGTTGAAACTAATATTGTCATCGCAGTCATGACAGGCGCATATACCCCTGCCGCATTTGTTCATGCACTTAAGGAACAAAATATATTGGCTTATGTGATGACCCCCACCCAAGTCAGGTTTGTTTTACATCTAGACATCTCCCCCGATGCATTATCCAAAACAATCGAAGTTATTCAAAAAATTAAGTCGTAAAGAATAGAATAAAAATATGTTAGAAAGAATTAATCCAACCACAACACAAGCTTGGTTTGTGTTGAAAAAACATTTTGAAGAAGAAATGAGCCGTAGACAAATGAAAGATTTGTTTGCAGCTGATCCTAATAGATTTGAATCCTACTCCATTAAAAACGGAGGGGTACTATTTGATTATTCTAAGAATATTATTTCGGATAAAACCATTCAATTGTTATTTCAATTAGCAAAAGAATGTGGACTAGACAAAGCGATTGAAGCACAGTTTTCTGGACAAGCCATCAATGAAACGGAAGGCAGGGCTGTGTTGCATACCGCATTAAGAAATTTTAGTGAAGACCCTGTGGTATTAAATGGTAAGGATGTGATGCCTGAGATAAAAGCAGTATTGCAACAAATGAAAACTTTTTGCAACAAAATTCATCAAGGGGAACATAGAGGTTATACAGGAAAAAAAATTACTACCATTGTAAACATTGGTATTGGTGGAAGTGATTTGGGTCCCGTGATGGTGACTGAAGCCTTGAAGCCTTATTGGGTAGATGGGATGCAAACTTATTTTGTAAGTAATGTAGATGGAACACATATTGCTGAAACTTTGAAGAAAGTAAACGCAGAAGAAACTTTGTTTTTAATTGCTTCAAAAACATTCACCACACAAGAAACCATGACCAATGCGCATACTGCAAGAACTTGGTTTTTAGAGCATGCTAAAGAAGAAGTACATATTGCAACGCATTTTGTGGCTTTAAGTACGAACCAAAAATTGGTGAATGCATTTGGTATTGATAGTCAAAATATGTTTGAATTCTGGGACTGGGTTGGTGGACGATATTCTCTTTGGAGTTCGATTGGATTGTCTATTGCATTAACGATTGGGTACGATAATTTTGAGGACTTATTAAAAGGTGCACACGAGGCAGATGTGCATTTTAAATCAACCCCATTCGAAAAAAATATGCCAGTGATTATGGCTTTATTAGGCATCTGGTATACCAATTTCTTTGGCGCTCAGAGCGAAGCCATCCTGCCCTACGACCAATACTTACACCGATTTGCCGCTTATTTTCAACAAGGCAATATGGAGAGCAATGGTAAATTTGTAGACCGCAATGGTACCACAGTGAATTATGCCACAGGCCCAGTGATTTGGGGGGAACCGGGCACCAATGGACAACACGCATTTTATCAATTAATTCATCAAGGTACTTTAGTGATTCCTTGTGATTTTATTGCGCCTGCAAAAAGTCATAATCCAATTGGAGACCATCATGATAAATTGTTGAGTAATTATTTTGCTCAAACTGAGGCATTGTTAAATGGTAAAAACGAAAAAACTGTTGTAGAAGAATTAAAATTGGCAGGTAAATCTGAAGCAGAAATTCAAAGCTTATCACCCTTCAAAGTTTTTGCAGGTAACAAGCCAACCAATTCTTTTTTAGTAGAAAAAATGACACCAAATACATTAGGTTTCTTAATTGCACTATACGAACAAAAGATCTTTACACAAGGTGTGATTTGGAATATTTATAGTTTTGATCAATGGGGTGTTGAATTAGGAAAACAATTGGCCAATCAAATTTTACCTGAACTAAGCAATAACGAACCAGTCACATCTCACGATAGTTCAACCAACGGATTAATGAATCAATACAAGCAATGGAAAGCATAAGATGTATTGAACCCAAGGATAATGTTGCTTTGGCAGCAGTTATTCGTGCTGCATTGACTGAGTTTGGCGCTAATAAACCTGGTACTGTTTATTATGATCCAACCACAGATCATTTATTTGAATTGTTTCAAACCACCGGCTCGGTCTATTATATTGCCGAAATCAATGGAACCCTTGTTGGTGGATGTGGTATTTTTCCCACAGAAGGATTGCCAGATGGCACTTGTGAATTGGTGAAATTATATTTATCGCCAGCCGCAAGAGGGACAGGACTAGGAAAAGCATTGATGTTAAAAGCAATGGCTTGGGCAAAAGAAAATGGTTATATGCAAGTATACCTTGAAACAATGCCAGAACTTTCTAATGCTGTTACGATGTATGAAAAACTAGGTTACAACAGATTGACAAAATCATTGGGCAATTCTGGACATGATGGATGTAGTATCTGGATGCTAAAGGCTTTGTAGTAGGCTTACCACCAATCTCTTACACCTATCTCTTACTATTTATCTCTTTATATTTATCTCTTACCATTTATCTACTTCCTCGTCACTTAAATTATCTCCATTTGGTTCAGGAGCATCTGTTGATTCGATTGAAGGTGCAGTGGTAGGTTCAATTGCTTCAGCTTCAGGCAGTGATACTGGAACTTCAGGCAGAACTGAATGATGCATTGCTTCTACTACTGGTTCTGAAGCTGTAGAATAAGTGTTAGGATATTGAGGTGGATTTTCAGGATCAAATTCATGATTAAAAGCGTCAAAATCAAAATCAGGCATTAATTCTGTTTTCACATAATCCATTGACTCTGCTAAAGCTTTTAAAAATTTATTGAAATCTTCTTTGTACAAGAAGATTTTAGAACGATCATAGCCATTGTCGTCAAAACGTTTTCTGCTCTCTGTAATCGTTAGGAAATAATCATTGCCCTTGGTGGCTCTTACATCAAAGAAATAAGTTCTTCTTTTACCAGCACGAATTTTTGAACTAAATACACTCTCAATCTTTTTGTCGTTGTTTTCGTATTCCACAATATCAATTTTAGTTAATTATAAGCTTTGGCTAAAATATAACATGTTTATGAAATTTTAAAAAAATGATTGATAATTCATAAAAATTATTTTTACACTTCATCCGGCTTATTTTGGCTTAATTGAGTTTGGTAAAGTTCGGCATACAAGCCCTGTTTAGCTAACAAACTTTCGTGTGTGCCTGATTCTGCAATATGTCCGTCTTGTAAGTAAATAATGAGGTCAAAATGGAAATTGAAGAAGATACGATGGGTGATAAATAAAGCTGTTTTATGGTGCATTAATTCACTCAAATTCGCTAAAATAGTTTTTTCAGTATTGGCATCAACCGCACTTAAACAGTCATCAAAAATAAATAAATCTGGCTTTTTGATTAAAGCTCGAGCAATAGAGATTCTTTGTTTTTGTCCCCCACTTAATGTGGTTCCTCTTTCGCCAACCATCGTCTCAAAGCCCGCAGGAAGTTGCTTGATTTCATTTAAAATATGTGCCGATTTTGCAGCTGCTTCAACCACATCGTCAGATGATTCGACACCAAACTGAATATTATTTTTTATAGAATCACTGAATAAAAAAACGTCTTGTTGTACATATCCAATTCTTTTTCTTAAGGATATAAAATCAATGGATTCAATTGGTTTGCCATCTAGCAAAACTTGTCCATTATTGACATGGTACATTCTACTCAAAACTTGCGCAATAGATGATTTCCCAGAACCTGTCTTACCAAGTATCAATACTTTTTGTCCAGCTTGAATGTTTAATGTAAAATTATTTAATGCCTTAATGCCCGAATGAGGATAGATAAAGTCCACATTTTTAAATTGTATATCCCCTTTTATTTGATCTATTTTTTGGGTGTTCTTATTTTGTATCGTTGACTCAATGGATAAAAATTCATTCAACCTTTTTTGAGATGCAGCAGCCCTTTGTATCATACTCGCAGTCCAGCCAATCGCACTCACAGGAAATGTCAGCATATTGATATAAATCACAAATTCAACAATGGTGCCAATTTGACTCGGGTCTTTAATGGCTTGTAATCCACCTAAATAAATGGTCAATAAAGTACTAAGTCCAATCATCAATGCCATTGTGGGGGTATAAAATGCTTCCACTTTGGCTAAACTCACCGCATTCTTTCGGTACAATTCACTATTGGTTTTAAAGAAGCCCAACATCGCTTTTTCTTGGACAAAAGATTTAATGACCCTTATGCCAGAATAAGATTCTTGTGCATTGGTTGTTAAGTCCGATAATTGACCTTGAATTTCTTCACTCTTTTTATTGATAATGCTATTGACTAAATAAATAGTGATTGCTAAAATGGGTAATGGAGAAAGGACGTATAAACTCAATCTTAGGTCTTTTGAGAACATATTGTATAAACAAAAACCAATTAAAGAAATCAAGTTGATTAAATACATTAAGGAAGGGCCGGTATACATCCGCACCCTACTTACATCTTCTGTGATACGACTCATTAAGTCGCCAGTACTATGGGTTTTATAAAATTCTGTATCGAGTGCTTGATAGTGTTCATACACTTGGTTTTTTTGGTCATATTCTATATGTCTACTCATGACAATGATTGTCTGACGCATAAAAAACATGAAGACACCTCTTAAAATAGCTAAGACCAAAATAGTGATACTACAAAATGCAATCAACCATCCAAAGCTAAAATGATTGGCCTCACTGATCCCTGCTATTGCTTTAATTAATAGGTCATTGGGTACGCCTGCGACAGGCTTTCCTCCAGGTAATTTTGCTTGAACCAGACCAACCACATAGCCTGTAATTTGAGGCGCTAAAACAGCCAAATAATTGGTTGCTATGACCAATAACATTCCAATAAAAAATCGAAATCTATATTTCCAGAAAAATTGATTTAAAGCAGCTAATTCTCTCACTTGGTCCTTTTTTGTAAAGATACATGGTAGTCAAGTAATTGGAACGATGGAATTCATTAATAAATTGGGCATTTTTTTGCAAAATTGCTTTTCCCTTCCTACATTTGCCGCGGAGAGATGGCAGAGTGGTCGATTGCGATAGTCTTGAAAACTATTGACTGTAACAGGTCCGGGGGTTCGAATCCCTCTCTCTCCGC
>JBMOFB010000044.1:0-11705 GCA_049314475.1 Sediminibacterium sp. | reverse complement strand
GGTTCTTTACTGTTAACTAGAATGAGTAGTCAGTTTATGAAACCAGTGATCTTTTTTGTATTACTTATATTGGCAATTTATACTTTTACCAAAAAAGACCTTGGTCAATCTTTGCAAAAAGATCATATAAAGTATGCTACACTCAAAGGCGTATTGATTTGTCTATTCATTGGATTTTATGATGGCTTTATTGGTCCTGGTGCTGGAAGCTTATTTGTATTGGCATTTATTTCCATTTTGGGATACGACTTCTTAAATGCGAGCGCCCATGCAAAAATTGTAAACCTCTCTACGAATCTTGGCTCCTTGATATTATTCATTGGCAAGGGCGTGATCCTTTGGCCTGTTGCCATCCCAATGTCTATTTGTAATGCCACTGGCGGATTTTTTGGTTCTAGAATGGCTTTAAAGAAGGGCAATCAATTTATTCGTAAAATTTTCTTAATTGTGATCGTAGCCACCTTGCTAAGATTGGGATATGATGTTTTTTTACATTAATTTTAAACTATGCAATTGAGTTTTGAACAAGAAAAGAATCTGAAAGCGGGTGTCTATACTGGACTTATCTGTATAGCAATTTCACTGATCTTTTTTGTTTCAAAATTTCAGGAACCTATCCCTACAGTGGTTCCCCCTTTACCTGAATACATGGAAGTGAACCTTGGTAACAGCAATACAGGTGCTGGGGAGATTCCTCCAATGAGTAAAGCAGCGCCTGCTCCAGAACAAGGTGCTACTTCTGTTAAAACAAAAGCAGCATCTAGTGAAGCTTCAAAAATAAATGCAGTCTCCAATGATGCAAATGATCCAAATGACGAGGCGATTACTTCTGGAAAAGTAAAAAATACTGTAAAAAATAATCCAGTTCCGCTTCCAGCTAAACCGAAGGCTTTAATGGGAAAATATGCTGGTGGAAACGGAGCTGGTGGCAATAATCAAGACAGTTATAATAATGTAAAAGACCAAGGTATTGCTGGAGGCAAAGGTGATCAAGGTGTTGCAAATGGTTCAATTGATGGGAAAGCCTATACTGGCAATGGCGGACCCTTTGTAACTAAAGGTGACCGAAGGGTTACAAAAACGTATTCATTTAATGGGGATGTGCCTCCTGCAACTATTTATGCAGAAATAGAAGTGAATCCAAATGGTGTGGGAAGATTCATTCAAATAGCTAGAGGTTCCTCCTCTAATGACTCAAAATACAAGAGAGCGATTGTGGAATACTTAACAAAAATAAATTTCAATGCGGCGGATCATAGTTCTACTGTGACGGTGAAATTTAAATTCGACTTACAATAAGCCACTCAATGCCTATGCGGTATCAAGAAACGATTGACTATTTATACAGTAGACTCCCTATGTTTAGTAGGATTGGTGCTGCTGCCATCAAACCTAATTTAGACAATACCATTGCCATCTGTGCATTCCTTGGACATCCAGAAAAAAAAATCAAGACCATTCATATTGCAGGCACCAACGGGAAAGGTTCCACTAGCCATATGCTTGCATCTATTTTTCAAGAAGCAGGCTATAAAACGGGATTATACACTTCACCACATTTATATGATTTTAGAGAACGCATTAAAGTCAATGGACAAATGTGTAGTCAAGATTTTGTAATTGACTTTACCAATAAAATAAAACCTTGTATTGAAAAAATAGAACCTTCTTTTTTTGAAATTACAGTAGGAATGGCTTTTGAATATTTTGCTCAAGAAAAAGTGGATATCGCCATCATTGAAACAGGTTTAGGTGGCAGGCTAGACAGCACGAATGTAATAGAGCCCGAACTATCCATCATCACCAATATTGGATTTGACCATATGGCTTTACTTGGGAATACCCTAGAAGCCATTGCATCCGAAAAAGCAGGTATCATTAAAAAGGAGACTCCAGTTGTCATTGGCGCATCAGATATCGCCACAAAAAAAGTATTTGAAGATAAGGCCAGCAAAGAAAATGCACCCATCTATTTTGCAGAAGATTTTATTGAATTTAAATCCTTTCAAAACAATTGGCAGAATGCTTTATTTGAATTCAACCAACCCCTGATTCATTTATTAGACGCACCATTATTCCCAAAAAATTTCACTGTTGAATGTGACCTTCCTGCTAAATACCAAGCCAAAAATTTGAAAGCAGTTTTAGTGGCCACTCAATTGCTTTCGACGATGGGTTGGAAGCTTACGGCAAATAAAGTGATGAAAGCATTGTCACAAATTAAAAAAAATAATGGCTTAATGGGCAGATGGGAGTGTATACAAGATCGTCCAAGAGTCATATTGGATGTGGCTCATAACGAACATGGTGTACATGCATTGTTAGAACAATTAGCTTCCTTGACATACCAACAATTACATATTGTCACGGGGATGGTGAAGGATAAAGATGTGCAATCCGTATTACAATTACTCCCAAAAAACGCCTTGTATTATTTTACACAATCACATATTCCAAGGGCATTACCAGTGCATGAATTAGCAGATCAAGCAGCAGTCATTGGATTAAATGGACAATCCTTTGAGGATGTCAATCTTGCTTTAAAGGAAGCAATAAAAAATGCCAACCAACAAGATTTGATTCTTGTGATTGGCAGTGTATTTTTAGTTGCGGAAGTAGACAGAACTAAGTTTTTATAAAGTTACCATCCATTATTGGCTCTTAAAGTGGTGATATGCGCCACATGATGTTTACCATGCCAAGCATACACTGCAAACAAATCCCAAAGACTTACCTCTGCGTTTCTGCCAGGATGAAATATTTTTCTTTGCCATTGTTCCTCCGTTAAACTCGCTAATAAGTTAGCCCATCTTTCATGTAAGGCATGCAATAAGGTCATTGAATAATTAATAGGTGTATCCAATGCATCTGCCATGGACACCCACTTATTTTCATCGTATGCTTTAACAGTTGGCACTTCTTCGGTTAATCCTAATTTAAATCTTGCAAACGCATTCATATGACTATCTGCAATATGGTGTACCAATTGTTGTACCGTCCATCCACCATCTCTGTAAGGTGTATCTAAATGCACTTGATCTAAATTTAGTACGGCCATTTCCACATCAGTTGGTAAATGCCTCAATGCATTGATCCATTCTTTTTTAGTGGCTTCTGAATAAGGTTTTAATTCATACTTTCCAATCGGATATTTTGGGTCTGTAGTCATATTGTGTTATTTAATCTTCTCTTAATTGTTTTCCTGTCATATGGATAAAGACATCTTCTAAGTTCGCCATCTTTACTTCTTTTTCTTTTTCGAATCCAGATGCCACCAATTCGTCTATCAATTGATTCGGTGAATTGATGCCAATGATTTTACCACTATCAATGATCGCCACTCTATCGCAAAGCACTTCGGCCTCATCCATATAATGTGTTGTGATAATCACAGTAGTTCCGTTATTTCTAATCTCTTGAATCAAATCCCAAAGATTGCGTCTTGCTTGGGGATCTAGACCTGTAGTAGGCTCATCTAAGAAAATGATTTTAGGACGATTGATTAAAGTGGTGGCAATTGAAAATCGTTGCTTCTGTCCCCCACTCAATTCCTTAAACTTAGATTTTGCTTTGTCTACTAAATCTACTTTAGCCAATAGTTCCATTGGATCCATCTCCATTTGATACAAGCCCACAAACAATTGTATGAGTTCTGTTAAATTTAAATTGGGATAAAATCCTGCAGTCTGCAATTGTACCCCAATCATTTTTTTGATAGACTCCGGATCAGAGTCTAAATTCAAGCCATCTACAATGACTGTCCCTCCAGACTTTTGTCTTAAGGTTTCAATGATTTCTAAAGTAGTGGATTTTCCGGCACCATTCGGCCCTAACAAACCAAAAATCTCTCCTTTATACACTTCAAAGCTAATGCCTTTAACTGCTTCAAAATCGCCGTAGGACTTGGTCAAATCCTTCACTTGAATAATGGGTTCTTTCATGAATACTTGTATTAAATCGTTCTTTAGCAAAAATAACCTAACTAACTTATATTTGCCCTATCAAAATCAGTTATATGAAGGTAGGTATTTTAGGCGGTGGACAATTGGGAAGGATGCTTTTACAAGCAGCAGCGAATTATGATCTAACGACTTATGTTTTAGAAAAAGATCCCCACTGCCCAGCGGCGCATTTATGCCACCATTTTATAACAGGAGATATTTTAGATTACGATACGGTGTACCAATTTGGAAAACAAGTAGATGCCTTAACAATTGAGATTGAAGCTGTGAATGTGGATGCTTTAACTCAATTAGAAAAAGAAGGTGTAAAAATATATCCTACCCCATCGGCCATCAGAACCATCAAAAATAAAATTGCACAAAAACAATTTTATGCAGACAACGAAATTCCAAGTTCCAATTTTGTAATTACCCATTCGGTGGAAGCGATTCGCCAACACTTAGGACTATTACCAGCGGTGCACAAATTAGCAGAGGGTGGATATGATGGCAAGGGCGTTCAAATCATTGAAGACGAAAAAGACATTGCATTGGGTTTTAATGCGCCTGCCGTATTAGAAGAAAAAGTAAAGATTGTCAAAGAATTGGCATTGATTGTAGGAATGAATGTGCATGGCGAAACAGTCATCTTCCCTCCTGCCGAAATGGTTTTTGACCAAGTCTACAATTTATTAGATTACCAATTAAGTCCTGCAAAAATAGAAGAGCAACAACTTTGGAAAGCAGAAGCCATTGCCAGAAAAGTGGTGCAATCTTTAAAGAGTCCTGGTCTTTTTGCAATTGAATTATTTGTAGACCAAAAAGGTGAAATTCTTGTCAATGAAACTGCACCAAGAGTGCATAATAGTGGACACCATACCATTGAAGCCAATTATTCTAGTCAATATGATATGTTATTGAGGATTATTTTAGATTATCCTTTGGGCAATCCAGCACCAATTTTACCAAGTGCCATTGTGAATTTAATTGGGGCGGCAGGTTATACTGGTGATGTGGTATATGAAGGGCTGGATGAAGTGATGAAGATGGACAATGTGTTTGTACATCTATATGGTAAAACGACTACAAAGCCAGGACGAAAAATGGGCCATGTGACTATTATAAGCAATGACTATATGGACTTAACGCATAAGGCAAACAAAATCAAACATACGCTTAAAGTCATTAGCAAATAGTTTCTTGCTTATTCGCCACTTGATAATGTTGCTTGCTTTGGTTTTGCTACTATGATTTTTTTCTTAACAGCAAGGCTTCTGGAATAACCAATACCTATAATACTCTTGGTTTGTAACCCTGGTGATTTTTTGAATGGACCGAAAATGCGAATCTTATCATCATAAATCAAATCCAAACTATAAGTAGCAGAAAAATATTTATTGATTTTGAATGTAAATAAATTGGTCATGAAAAAATTAACATTCTCAGGTTTATCATAATAATTAGAGAAAAAATCTGCACGACCTCTGTAATTTATATTGGCAGCGATAACTTTACTATAGTTTACAGTAACAAACAAACCTGTTTCACGCTTCACCATCGATCCTGAATCCACACCATATTTACCTTGGCTTGACAAGCTTTTATTCAATACCAATGTTGTTCTTGATGTTAAAGGAGAAAAGAAGACTGAAAAATTATTGTCAGGCTTATAATCCAAACCAGCAGATATAATCATATAAGCAGGCGCAAAAAATGAAGAGGTAAATGATGCTTTATTGCCACTAAAACTATACCCATCAAAAAGTTGAGAACGGAAATTAAATAAACCTGATAGGTACCACTTACCCAATGTATCCATTTTATATCCATACTTACTGAGCAAATCCAATCGGTCATCATTCTTTCTTCCACCCTGCGATGTGGACTGCACAAATCCAAGATTCACGTCAAAATTATTATCCCAACTTTGACGTTCTTTTTTATAGAAAGCAAAATAATTAAAGAAACTATTGATGTTCATGTTAAAGTTATCACCTCCCGCTGCCCAATTGCTCAATGAACTCTGTGCCACATTTAAATTGAACAAACCCCCATGTTTCCAATTCCAGTTTGCCGTATCTGTATCTTTTTTAATATTTCTTGAAGTCTCCGATCTCAATTTTGCCACAACCAGGTCTTGTGCATTCGCACTATACAAACAAAAAACTGTCAACAATAAAAGAAATCCTTTGAGCATGGGCAAATTTTTATAAATATACAACCTAGTGAATAATCGATTGATTGATAGGTTGATATAAAATTAATTTACATATATCTTAACCTTTTTTAATCAATTGTATATCAAATAGTTAGGAATTTTCTCTGACAAGTTGACACATAAAAAAAATTTGACTAAGTTTGCAGTTCAAATTAAGTACATGGAATTGAATTTAATGATAGATAAAACCCAGGATGAAGCTAGACAAGGCGAAGCCTATGCAAGCCAATCTGGCTCGGGTATCTTTCAAAAACACTTCTATGTAGAGAGTTATGGATGCGCAATGAACTTTGCAGACAGTGAAGTGGTTGCTGCTATTTTAGAAAAGAATGGCTTTGGGGGTACTAAAAATATCGAAATCGCAGATTTAATCTTAATCAATACCTGCTCAATTCGTGAAAAAGCAGAACTAACCATTCGAAAGCGATTGACTGAATTTAGAAGATTAAAACAAGCCAACCCTGGCGTACTGATTGGAGTATTGGGTTGTATGGCAGAAAGATTAAAAGCCCAATTATTAGAAGAAGAAAAATTGGTGGACCTAGTGGTTGGGCCTGATGCGTATAGAACCCTACCCGATTTAATTGCCGAAGCTGGTACTGGACAAAAAGCAGTGAATGTGTTATTAAGCCGAGACGAAACCTATGGCGATATCGCACCTGTTAGATTAGACAACAATGGCATTAGTGCTTTTGTATCCATTATGCGTGGATGTAATAATATGTGTAGCTTTTGTGTGGTGCCTTTTACAAGAGGTCGCGAGCGCAGCAGAGATGCATTTTCAATTCTTGCAGAGTGCAAAGACTTATTTGACAAAGGCTATAAAGAAGTGGTATTATTAGGTCAAAATGTGGACAGTTATTATTGGAGCAATCCAGAAAATAATGCCACCACCACTTTTGCCATGCTATTAGAAAAAGTGGCACAAATTGATCCTAGCCTTCGTGTTCGTTTTAGTACATCTCATCCTAAAGATATTACGGACGAGGTCTTACATACTATAGTTCAATATGATAATATTTGCAAACACATCCACTTACCCGTGCAGAGTGGCAGTTCTAGGATGTTGCAATTGATGAACAGAACCTATACTAGAGAATGGTATATGGCCAAGATTGACCGTATTCGCGCCTTACTTCCAACTTGTAGTATTACTTCAGATATCATTGCAGGATTTTGTACAGAAACCGAGGAGGATCATCAAGAAACCCTTAGCCTCTTACAATATGCCAACTATGACTTAAGCTACATGTATTTTTATTCTGAACGTCCTGGCACATTGGCTGCAAGAAGGTATGAGGATGATATTGATTTAGTGACTAAAAAAAGAAGGTTACAAGAAATTGTAGACCTTCAATGGACCTTATCTAATGAAAGTAATAAGCGAGATGTGGGTAGCACATTCGAAGTACTGATAGAAGGCAATAGTAAAAGGAACGAAGCAGAATGGATGGGAAGAACGAGTCAAAACAAAGTAGTTGTTTTTCCGAAAGGCCATTACGATTTTAAAAAAGGAGACTATGCACAAGTCAAGATTTTAGATTTTACAAAAGGTACTTTATTAGGAAGTATCATTTAATTTATTTGAATTTAATTAATTGAGCTATGGATTTACAATCATTAAAAAACAGATTCAGTATCATTGGCAATACGCCCTTACTGAATCATGCTTTAAATACAGCAGAGCAAGTGGCTGCAACAGATTTAACAGTGCTTATTGTGGGAGAAAGTGGTGTTGGTAAAGAAGTTTTCTCTCAAATCATCCATAGCTTATCCTCCAGAAAACACAATCCTTTTATTGCTGTTAACTGTGGCGCCATTCCGGAAGGCACCATTGATTCGGAATTATTTGGACACGAAAAAGGTTCTTTCACTGGAGCGGTGGATAGTCGTAAAGGCTATTTTGAGACAGTGAGTGGAGGTACCATTTTCTTAGACGAAATTGGTGAAATGCCTTTGGGTACACAAGCGAGATTGTTACGCGTATTAGAAACAGGTGAATTCATTCGTGTTGGTTCTTCTAAAGTACAAAAGACAGATGTGCGAGTGATTGCAGCAACCAACAGAGAATTAATTGAATTCACTGAAAAAGGAAGATTTAGAGAAGACTTATATTATAGATTGAACACCGTGCCAATTCGTGTTCCTTCCTTAAGAGACCGCAAGGAGGATATCCCTTTATTGTTTAGAAAATTCGTGGTGGATTTTGCAGAAAAGTACAAGACCAAACCCATTTATTTAGACGAAGAAGCAAGAGGACTATTAACCGCATATGGATGGCCAGGTAATGTGCGTGAATTAAAAAATATTGCAGAACAAATCTCCGTATTGAGTAAAAACGACCACATTGATGCTGCACAATTAAATTCATTTTTACCAAAACATACCGCACATAAAATGCCAATGGTGACTGGGACACCTGTTGGCGAATTCGCCAATGAGCGTGAAATTTTATATAAGCTTTTCTTTGACATGAAAAAAGATGTCAATGAATTAAAGAAAATGTTTTTAGAGATTTTACAGAACCCGAGTTTATCTGGACAAGCGGCACACTTTACAAAAGAAGCCATCATCAACGATTTAAAGGAAGATATTGGACCATCGAGCAGCCCAATCCCCAATGTGACTATCCCAAGTGCTGCAATGCAATTACCCCATCACCAACCAGTGCTCATTGATAATGACTTGCAAAACCATTATGAAATAGAAGAGTCTTTAAATATCATGGATAAAGAAAAAGAACTAATTTTAAAAGCACTTAAAAAACATAGAGGTCGCCGAAAGGATGCTTCTACCGACCTTGGCATCAGTGAAAGAACATTGTACAGAAAAATTAAAGAATACGACATTGAAGAATAAATTAAATGTATTAAGCTGCATCTGCCTGTCTATCCTACTTGCTTCTTGTGGTGTTTATAGTTTTAAAGATGCGATGATCCCAGACAATGTGAAAACGGTTAAGATTGGGTTTATTGACAACAAGGCAAGATATATAAATCCACAGTTAGCACCGATGTTGACGGATAAGATTTTACAAAAGATCATTGGTCAAACTAAATTAACAAGAACAAATAGCGACGATGCACATTATCAAATTTTTGCGACCATCACCAATTACGATCCTTCACAAACAGTTGGTGTAAGTGGACAATCAGCTGCAAGTAATAGATTGACTGTGACGGTGCATGTTGTTTTGAAAAAGACATTAGAAAATAAAGAACTTGAATTTGATGTATCGCGTAATTTTGATTTCTCAGCCAATTTGACTTTGAATCAAGCGGAGGGTCAATTAATGGACGAAATTATTCGTAGTATTACGGATGATATTTTTAACCAAATATTTTCAAACTGGTAAAGCATGAGTGGACTAATGATTAACGATATAGTGAAACAATGGACTGGTCATGCTTCATTAGAAGACATAGAAACAGAAACATTAGAAAAACATGCTTTGGACCATCCCTATGCACCTAGCTTGCAATTTCTATTAGCAAAGAAATACCAAATGATTGCTTCCCCACTTTTAGAGGCACAATTGTGTAAAGCAACTGCCTATTTCCCTTCTGGTCTGCATTTGCATTGTACAATGAACCAAGAAGCTAGTAAAGAAGTAAATGCTCCTGCAGATGCTAAATTAAATAGCTTACTCGACCAACAAGTGGCACAATTCAATGAAAAAGTGGGTACTTCTGATGTGCTAGAGTATGAAAAAGAAATCACCACAAGCTTACAGAAAGACTACTTTGCCGCTCAAGGCATCGAATTAGACTTATCTAAGCTCCCTCAAGATAAGTTTACCCAACAGCTAAGAAGTTTTACTGCCTGGCTTAAAGTGATTAAAAACAAGGATGGATCAGATCCGACCGAGCAAATTGCTGCAATAGGGGCCGATCAGGAGCAAATGATTGCTCAAATTGCCGAAAAAGCGAATGTTCCAGCTGATATTTTAACCGAATCCATGGCCGAAATATGGGAAAAACAAGGGAATATAAAGAAAGCCATTGCAACCCTTGAGAAATTAAGTTTTATTTTTCCTGAAAAATCCGTTTATTTTGCATCCCGTATAGAACAATTAAAAAATAACAAATGATAACTTTCTTTTTAATATTAATCGTAGTAGCCTGTGTTGCTTTAGGATTTATGGTTTTGATTCAAAACCCAAAAGGTGGTGGATTAAACGCCAATGTGGGTGGATTGAGTAACAATTTCATGGGTGTAAAGCAAACGACAGATGTGCTTGAAAAAGGCACTTGGATCTTTGCATCAGTCATTGCAGTATTAGCCATCACATCTACTCTATTCTTAAGTGGTAATGCGAGCAATAGTAATAGCGTATTGGACAAAGTGAACACTTCCACTTCAACTAGCCCAGCTACTCAAGCGGCTCCTCCTCCACCGCCAGCAGCGACGGATACGAACAAGAAGTAAATCAGTTCAAATCTGAACACATTATTTTAAAATAGTATTTTTCCCCACCAATCAAATGGTGGGGATTTTTTTTGTATTTTAGTTGATATGAAAAAACTAGTTTCAATTTTAATTAGTGTTATAGTTTTCTATCTATTCTTTATTGTGCTTATTAAGAGTACAAATTTTAAAGGAGAGCAAGTCTATGTTCAATATAATAATGAAGGATTGAGTCAATTTGCAGATAGCTTGGTCGCTAAAAAAATCATCTTCGAAAAAACTAGTTTTTTGCTATTTGCTCAAGTATTTAAGGTAGAGGACAGGATCAAGCCAGGTAAATTTCTTATAAAAAGAAAAACCAATTTAATTGATCTTATCAGGATGTTTAGAAACAATCGTCAGGCAACAGTAAAATTGGTATTGAATAAAGTACGTACCAAAGAGGAGTTTGCAAAACTAATTGCAACAGCATTCGAAAAAGACAGTGCTGCAGTCATGACCTTTTTAAGTAGCAACGATTCTTTACAATCTTTTAATACAGACACCACTCAACTTTTTACTTTGCTTATTCCAAATACCTACGAATTTTATTGGAGTAGCTCCATGGCTCAAATTATAAGTAAATTAAAAAAGGAACAAAGTCTTTTTTGGAGTCAAAATAACCGCATTCAAAAAGCGGAACTAAAAGGCATGAGTCAAGATCAAATTTACACATTGGCTTCTATTGTGGAAGAAGAAACCAATTACGACTCTGATAAATCCTTAATTGCAAGTGTTTACCAAAATAGGTTGAAAAAGCAAATGCCTTTACAAGCATGTCCAACCATTAAATACGCGATGCAAGATTTTACCATTACCCGCATCTACGAAAAATATTTATCTAACACCTCCCCTTACAACACTTATCGTGTTAAAGGCCTTCCTCCTGGCCCTATTTGTACCCCAGCATCCAAGACCATTGACTTGGTATTAGATGCCCCAAAAACTGATTATATTTACTTTGTTGCAAAGGCGGATTTTAGTGGTTACCACCATTTTAGTAACAACTATGCTGAACATGACCGATATGCTAAGGAATACCAGAGAAAACTAGACGAATACCAAGCTAAAAAAGCGATGGAAAATGATCGTGATGGAAA
>JBMOFB010000043.1:0-12036 GCA_049314475.1 Sediminibacterium sp. | reverse complement strand
AGAAGAAAATTTGTTCAAGACGCAGGCTTAGCATCTATCGCTTTAAGTTTAAGTCCACAATTTATAAAAGCACAATCCAATGCTAAAAAAGATATCATTAAAATTGGTGTGATTGGAACCGGATTTAGAGGTCAAAGTCATGTTGAATTATTGGTACAGCGTCCAGATGTGGTGGTTGTTGCATTTGCCGATCCGGATGAAAAGATGTTAGCGGATGCTCAAAACATCCTTAAAAAGGCTGGAAAAACAGCAGCTATAGAGTATAAAAATGGTAAGGAAGACTATAAAAACCTACTTAAAAGAACTGATATTGATGCAGTTATCATTGCCAGTCCATGGGAATGGCATATCCCTCAAGCTGTAGAAGCTATTAAAAATGGCATTATTCCAGGTGTGGAAGTTTGTGGTGCTATCAATATAAAGGAATGCTGGGATGTGGTAAACGCCAGTGAGAAATATAATGTGCCGGTGATGTGTTTAGAGAATGTATGTTATCGACGCGATGTATTGGCGGTCTATAATATGGTTAGAAAAGGCATGTTTGGGGAATTATTACACTTGCAAGGTGGTTATGAGCACGATTTAAGGGGTGTAAAGTTCAATAATGGTGTAACTGCCTATAATTCTGGGGTTGAATTTGGTGAAAAAGGATATAGTGAGGCAAAATGGAGGACAAACCACTCCTTATATAGGAATGGAGAATTGTATCCAACCCATGGACTAGGACCTGTTGCTATGATGACTGATATTAATAGAGGCAACCTACTAACAAGACTATCTTCTGTTGCGACTAAGGCAAGAGGTTTACATAAATATATAGTTAACCATCCACAAGGTGGTGAAAATCACTCTAATGCGAAATTAAATTTTAAATTAGGCGACATCGTTACTACGAGTATTCAGACTTATAATGGAGAGACGATTTTGCTAACGCATGACACCAATTCTCCCCGTCCATATAATCTTGGCTTCAGGGTTCAAGGCACCCAAGGTCTTTGGCAGGATTTCCATGCAGGTCAATTTTCAGCGGGCCATATCTATATAGAAGGTCTTTCTCCTAAAGCACACCAATGGGAAAACCCAGAAGCCTATTTAAAGCAGCATGACCATCCATTGTGGAAGCGTTTTGAAGCGGATGCAACTGGTGCTGGACATGGAGGTATGGACTTTTTTGTAATCAATGCCTTTTTAGAGTGTATTAAGAGAGCCGTGCCTTTCCCAATGGATGTATATGATTTAGCCACTTGGTATGCAATTACACCGTTATCAGAGAAATCAATTGCAGAAAATGGTCAAGTACAAGAAATACCAGATTTCACTCGCGGTAAATGGAAAAACAGAAAGCCAGACTTTGCGATGGATGATCAGTTTTAAAATAAATGATTGAATTCAATTAATAATTGGTTCTGATTTAAAGTGCGGTCTAAGTTTTGACTTGGTCTGTCCACTTTATAATATTGGTCTAATTGTAGGTAGTCGGTTAAGAATCTTAATGCTTGCATATAGATAATCGATTGGCCAGAATATACAAAATGGTCTTTCTCAAAATTTGTCAAGAACTCCCCCATCGCTTCTGAGTATCCATTAAGAATCGCAGTCCATCTTTCTGGGATGACCTTGATCTGATTTAAATCCAGACATGCTTCATTCACAGGGCAGAGATAGGTTCTGCACATATCACCTACATCACTAATAAAATAACCTGGCATGGTTGTATCCAAATCAATGACACAAACAGCGGCTTCATGCTTAAACAAGACATTGCTAATTTTTGTATCATGGTGTGTAACCCTTAAATGGGCTTCTTTATTTGTTGTAAAATGCATCCATTTTTTTACATAAGAATGATGTGATTTTAAAAACAGGATAGCATCTTTAGCGGTTTCAATTCTTTTTGAATCTCCATGAATCAAAGCCTGCTCAAATTGATGGTACCTTAATGCGAGGTCATGAAATTGAGGAATGGTGACCTTTAACTCCCCTATTGAAAATTCAGTTAAACTCGCAGTGAATTGTCCAAATTGATGCGCAGCTTCCTTTGCTTGTGCTGCTGTAGTTAAAACATCTAATGCAATGCCGTCTATTTTTTTAAATGCACGATAATGTTTCCCTTCCCACGCTATCAAGGTCTCCCCTTTTAAAGTTGGTACCAAATGTGTAAAGAGTTGATCTGGTCTATTTGAATTGTAATACTGACCAATCGCTTTAATATTATGGTCAATGGCAAAAGGGTCTTTAAAAACTTGGGTATTGATACTTTGTAGAATAAAATTGCCTTGCGCAGTATGTATATCAAAAGTTTGGTTGATTAAACCTTGTGTTAATGGAATTGCAGTCGCATTTTCCCATCCATATTGTACCAATATTGATTGCATCATAATCTTGATAAATGTACAAAATTAAGCGCTTACTGACTATCTTTAAGAATTGAAATTAATAGCATGATTAAAATGGACAGAAGAAAATTTATCAATTTAAGTGGACTTGGGATCACTAGTTTTTCGATACCCAATTTTATCCAATCAAGTATTCCATCTAACAATATCCAACCAATTGTTGCATCCACATGGGATGCTGGATTAAGAGCAAATGTTGCAGCATGGGGCGTTTTAAAAAATGGAGGAAAAGCTTTGGATGCAGTGGAACAAGGCGTGATGATTACTGAAAATGAACTTAATTGTTGTGTTGGTTTAGGTGCCAACCCAGATAGAGATGGTATTGTCACATTGGATGCATCCATTATGGATCATGAATTTAATTGTGGATCTGTTGCATTTTTAGAGCGCATCAAGCATCCTATTTCAGTGGCCAGAAAAGTCATGGAAAAATCACCACATGTATTTTTAGTTGGTGCAGGTGCACAAGCATTTGCTTTGGCCAATGGATTTAATTTAGAATCTGCTGACTTATCTGAACAGGCAAAAAAGAATTATGAGTCATGGTTAAAAACATCCAATTATCAACCCACCATTAATGTGGAGAAAAATCAATCTGTTATTTATAATAATCCTGCATTTGATGCACCAAAAAAATTATCTGATGGTCAGTGGAACCATGACACCATTGGAATGATAGCAATGGATCAATTTGGGAACCTAAGTGGTAGCTGTACCACAAGTGGTGCTGGATTTAAAATGCGCGGCCGTGTGGGTGACTCCCCTATCATTGGTGCTGGTTTATATGTAGATAATGAAGTAGGCGCAGTGGTGGCTACTGGTCAGGGTGAAGATGTGATTCGAGTTGCTGGCGCGAGTGCTGTGGTGGAGTGGATGCGTCAGGGAAAAAGCCCGGAACAAGCTTGTAAACTTGTAGTTGAAAAAATTAATCGAATCAAAAAAGAAAAAGCAAAAGATATTCAAGTTTGCTTTGTTGCTATCAATAAAAAAGGGAATGTTGGAGCTTATGCATTACAAAAAGGATTTAATTTTTCTGTGTACAATAAGGAAGGCAACAAATTAAATGATGCTGCTTATTTAATTTAGGTATAATTTGAATTGGATATGAATTAATTTGAATTGGATTTAAGTTCAATTCTTTATTCAATTAATAAAAATAGATTTGTAGAATAACATTGATTAAATAAATTGAGATGTCAAAAGTTTTACTTGAAATAGCTGCCTTTAATATAGAAGCTGCCTTGAATGCTTTAAATACAGGGGCAGATAGAATTGAATTTTGTGAGAATCCAATGGAAGGGGGTACCACCCCATCCTATGGTAGTTTATTATTAATGTCTCAATTAACCAAGCAACCTGTCTACCCTATTATTCGTCCAAGGGGTGGAAACTTTTTATATACCGACAAAGAATTTCAGGTGATGCAGAACGACTTAATGGCTTGTCAACAATTGGGTTTTAAAGGAGCAGTGATTGGACTTTTGAGTGCAGATGGAAATATTGATTTAAAAAGAACAAGTGCATTGATTCAAGCCGCAGGGAATATGGAAATTAGTTTTCATAGAGCATTTGATCGATGTCAAGACCCATTTTTAGCTATAGAGCAATTGATTGACATTGGATGCAAAAGAATTTTAACAAGTGGACAAGTGCCGAATGTAAGCAACGCGATTCCGATGATTCAACAATTGGTTGAAAAAGCTAAGGACCGAATTATTATTTTACCAGGAAGTGGTGTACGAGCGGATAATATTGCAACTATTGTTAAAGCAACTGGCGCAAAAGAAATGCATAGTTCTGCTAGAAAAGCCATGGCTTCAAAAATGGAATTCAATCAACCCAGCATGCAAGAAAACATGCAATATTTTGATGTGGACGTAGAGGAAATTAAAGCAATGATCGCAGCGATTAATACAGCATCCTAACCCTGATAGTTTCTTTCACTTCTTTTAAAAGTGTCATGGCTTGCTTGGATAATTTACTATCCACATCTAAAACCACGTAACCAATTTCATCATTTGTTTTTAAGTATTGACCAACAATATTAATTTTGTTTTTAGACAATAAAGTATTGATGGCGCCTAAAACGCCTGGTACATTTTTATGAATATGTAAAATACGATGTGCCCCATCCACAGGTGGCAAGCTCAATGATGGTATGGTATGAGAACCATTGGAGACGCCTCGCTCCAAGTATTGGTATAATTTAATACTTACATCTTCGCCAATATTTTCTTGTGCTTCTTCTGTGGATCCGCCAATATGTGGTGTTAATAGTACATTGGATAACCCTTGTAATGGTGTGCTAAATGCGTCGCCATTTTTTTCTGGCTCAACAGGAAATACATCAATGGCTGCGCCCGCAATATGTTTTTCTTTAATGGCTTCTGCTAAAGCATCTAAGTCCACTACTTCTCCCCTTGCATAGTTCACTAATATTGATCCAGTTTTAAATTGCTTCAACACTGCTTTGTTAATCAAATTTTTTGTTTGAGTTGTTTCAGGTACATGCAATGAAATAATATCGGAACTACTTACAATTTCTTTAATGGACTTTCTTGCCTGCGCATTTCCTAAAGGCAATTTTGTTTCAATATCGTAAAATTGAACACGCATCCCCATTGCTTCTGCCATTACACTTAATTGAGTTCCAATATTGCCATAACCAATGATGCCCATTGTTTTACCTCTTAACTCAAAACTCCCTTTGGCATCTTTATTCCAAATGCCATTGTGCGCTGCTTTATTTTTATCTAAAATTCTTCGAATTAATAAAATAGATGCACCAACTACCAATTCTGCCACACTTCTTGTATTGCTATAAGGTGCATTGTACACTGCAATGCCTTTCTGTTTACATGCTTTTAAATCTACCTGATTCACGCCAATACAGAAACAACCAATTGCTTGAAGTTTCTTTGCGCTATCCAATACTTTCTTAGAAATAAATGTTTTTGAACGAATCCCCAAAATATGGACATCTTTGATCACTTTTATCAATTCTTCCTCGCTTAAAGCCCCAGCAACTTTCTTGACATCTGCATAGCCTTGTTGTTTGAAGTATTGCACCGCTTTATCACTAATGTTTTCTAAAAACAGTACTTTAATTCTATCTTTAGGATAGCTGGTTAGGTCAATCTTGCTCATAATTCAAAGTTAATTTAAAATTTGCGCTTTTGACTTTAATCACAATATTATATATCCATTCTTCGTTATATAGTCATACCCTATAAATACTAACAGATGATTGTTCGCTGCTTTTTATTGTGTCAAATTTTATTACTGACTGCCTCTTGTGGTTCTAGCCAAGGGCCAAACTATACGCTTTCTTCTAATCCTTTTTCTTACAATAAAATTACGAACCAAGAAAAAGTGCAATATGCCGAAGCCATTAAATCAAAATACCAATCTATTTTAGGGAACAAAAATTTTAGTGGTCAAATTTTGGTCGCAAAAAATGGGGAAATCATATTTGAGGATTACAAAGGTTTTGCCAATTATAAAACAAAGGATTCCTTAGTCGCAGAAACCCCTATTCATTTAGCTTCTGTATCTAAAACATTTACTGGTATGGCTGCCCTACAATTATGGGAAAAGGATCTGTTAGACCTGAAAGCGCCTGTAGATGCATATTTACAAGGGTTTCCCTATAAAAATGTAAGCATTGAAATGTTGTTATCCCATCGAAGTGGCTTACCTGATTATGCCTATTTCATGGAAACTAAACAATATAAATCGGTTAGGTATAAAACTAAAAGAGGTCGCTGGGCTAAGAAATTGGTATTGGTAAAAAATGAAAAGCCATTTAGAACGGGTCTATATACCAATCAGGATGTATTGGATTTTATGATTCAGAGAAAACCTGCTATTGCTGCTAATCCAGATCGTGTTTTCAAATACTGTAACACCAATTATGTGTTATTGGCCTTAATTATCGAAAAAATCACTGGTCAGGATTTCCCCTCTTACATCCAAGAAACCATTTTTAAGCCATTGAATATGGAACATAGTTTTGTGATGAGTGCCCAAAGTATGGACAAATACTTGCCCTCATACAATGCTCAAATGGTGCCATATCAGGTGGATAAATATGACATGATTTACGGGGACAAAAATATCTACAGCACCGCTAGAGACCTTTTTTTATGGGATAAAGCTTTAAATGAAGGCCGTTTTTTAGAACTTGCTACCTTGGAGATGGCTTATGAACCAAAGAGCCCAACCAGCAAATATTGGCATAATTATGGTTTAGGCTGGCGTGTGTTGGCTAAACCAAACGAAGAAAAGCTGATTTATCATAATGGATGGTGGCATGGAAATAACACTGTTTTCACCCGTTTAGTCAACCAAACAGCCACAATCATTATTTTAGGTAATAAATACAACCGTGCCATCTATAAAGGGAAAGAGATTACCTCCGTATTTACAGGTAAGTTAGATACCACCTCATTGGTAGAGTAAAATTGTCCTTTTTTGCCCTTTTTTGACTTTTACACCCTATTTTTGCAAACCTCTAACGAATTTAAACAGAAAACAAAAGAATAAGTATCGCTATGAAAGATCTTCTATTTTATGCCGTTCCGGCAATGGGTGTTGTTGGTTTATTGTATACACTCTTGAAATTCAATTGGGTATCTAAACAAGATGCAGGTAATGACCGTATGAAAGAAATTAGCACCTACATAGCTGAAGGTGCCATGGCTTTCTTAAAAGCAGAATGGAAAATCCTTGCCTATTTTGTGGTAATTGTGTCTTTATTATTAGGATTTATGGCAACTAAAAATGCGGAAAGCCATTGGAGCATTGCCATCTCATTTATTATAGGTGCCGTATTTAGTGCATTAGCCGGTTATATAGGCATGAAAGTGGCCACTAAAGCCAACGTAAGAACCGCACAAGCAGCAAAAACAAGTTTAGCACAAGCATTAAAAGTTTCATTTACTGGTGGATCCGTAATGGGTTTAGGTGTATCTGGATTGGCTGTATTAGGATTAGGTGGTTTGTTCTTAGTGCTAAAGCAAATGTTTTATGTAAATGGTGACCCTTCTGAAATGTTAAGAACAATTGAAGTATTAACTGGGTTTTCTTTAGGCGCTGAATCGATTGCATTATTCGCACGTGTAGGCGGTGGTATTTATACAAAAGCTGCAGATGTTGGAGCTGATTTAGTAGGTAAAGTAGAAGCAGGTATTCCAGAAGATGATCCACGTAACCCAGCAACCATTGCGGATAACGTGGGTGATAATGTGGGCGACGTAGCTGGTATGGGCGCCGATTTATTTGGTTCTTATGTAGCCACTGTTTTAGCAACAATGGTTTTAGGACAAGAAGTAACTGCTGTAGGTGGTGGAAAATTAGTAGATGCCTTTGGTGGTCTTTCTCCTATTTTATTACCAATGATGATTGCAGGTGTAGGTATTTTATTATCTATCGTAGGTACTTTCTTTGTAAGAATTAGTGAAACAGCTGGTTTAAATACAGCTACTGTTCAAAAAGCGTTGAACATGGGTAACTATGGTTCTATGGTTTTAACAGCCATCGCTTGTTATTTTTTAGTGGGTTATATTCTTCCAGAAAATATGTCACTTAGAGGTATAGAGTTTACAAGAAATGGTGTAATTGCTGCCATTGCGGTGGGTTTAATTGTTGGTACGCTAATGAGTATCATTACAGAATATTACACAGCAATGGGTAAGCGTCCTGTGTTAAGTATCATTAAGCAATCAAGCACAGGTCATGCAACGAATATTATTGGTGGTTTAGCAATTGGTATGGAATCTACTTTTATGCCTATTATTGTTTTAGCTGCTGGAATTTTTGGAGCTTCTTATTTTGCAGGTTTATATGGTGTAGCAATTGCTGCTGCAGGTATGATGGCCACAACTGCTATGCAATTAGCAATTGACGCATTTGGTCCTATCGCAGACAACGCTGGTGGTATTGCTGAGATGAGTGAATTACCTGCCGAAGTGCGTGAGAAAACAGATATTTTAGATGCGGTTGGAAACACAACTGCTGCAAGCGGTAAAGGTTTTGCAATTGCTTCTGCTGCATTAACTTCACTAGCATTATTTGCTGCCTTTGTAGGTGTTGCAATGCCAGACAATCAACATATTGATATCTATAAGGCGGATGTTTTAGCTGCTTTATTTGTAGGTGGAATGATCCCATTCATCTTCTCTTCTTTAGCAATTCGCGCTGTAGGTGAAGCTGCAATGGCCATGGTAGAAGAAGTACGTCGTCAGTTCCGTACAATTCCAGGCATTATGGAAGGTACAGGAAAACCTGAATATGAAAAATGTGTGGCTATCTCTACTGAAGCTTCTTTAAAAAAGATGATGTTACCAGGTGCCATCACCATCATCTCTCCTATCCTAATTGGTTTCACCATGGGCCCAGAAGCCTTAGGTGGATTCTTAGCTGGTGCAACTGTGAGTGGTGTATTGATGGGTATTTTCCAAAACAATGCAGGTGGTGCTTGGGATAATGCAAAAAAATCTTTTGAGAAAGGTGTAGAAATTAACGGTGAGATGTTCTATAAAAAATCAGAACCACATAAAGCATCTGTAACAGGTGATACAGTGGGTGATCCATTTAAAGATACATCAGGTCCTTCAATGAATATCTTGATTAAATTGATGTCAATTGTTTCCTTGGTGATTGCTCCAAGTTTGGCGCAATTGCACCCAACTAAAGCAATGGAAGTGAAGTCTCAGACAATGGAGATCTCAGTGATCAATACTGATTCTACAATGATTGATTCTGCTACTACAGTTACTTTTTCTGCGGATTCAAAAACATTGATTCAAGCTTTAATCGAAGACAATTTAGAGCCAAAAGATAATGTAAACATCCAAATTAAGGATGGCAAAATCACAGTGAATGGAAAAGCATTAACTGAAGAGCAAAATGCAAAATATGCTGCTTACTTGAAAAAGAAGTAGTTGTAATAAAATAAAATTCAATATAAGTTTATTCTTATTGTATCAATCCCTCCAAAGACTTTGGGGGGATTTTTTTATAAATTATTTGAAGTACTTTTTATAAAAATCAGATCTAAATTATGATATCATAGAAAGTACTTCCTTGCTTCCCATTGCAAATAGCGCATCTATAACACAAGTATTTGGTATAAAACCTGTGGTAGTATCAAAAACTTGTTGGTATTGGAATTGTTGTGTTGTCGTCTCAAAGTTATTAGGTTTCATAGGATCTACCCATTTAGTTTCCTTCTGAATGGAAGGATGCTCATTGACTGTTTCAAACAACCAATTTGCTTTTAATTGGGTCTTGGTCCAATGTTGTGTGGCCAATAAAAAATCATTCAGGTATATATACTCCATAGCATACAATTGCTCCAAGCTATCTACATAATATTCAAAAAAAGGGGCTCTTTTATAATTGATCAAAATTGCCTTAAAGTGTTGTGTTCTCCATGGACTATCATAAGCTATCTCAATAGCATTCATTGGTGTTTTCTGATCTCTGCCACCAACAATTGGGATGCTTAAATGTAATGGTCCTTGTGCAGTGGCAATGACCATTCTGTTTTTGAAACTCATTTTACTAAAAGCAGCATTTATATCAAATACAATCTGCTCTTGTTGTGCAAATGCATGGTAATAGGATAAAGCTCCAAAATAATGTAGATCTGTATAAACCATGATTGCATATTGTTTTGTAATTTTAACAAAATTTATCCATGAAGCAATTCAATTACGGGCTTTTGTTTATTATACTATTATTAACAGCCTGTTCAGAACCTCAATCTTTTGAATTCAAAGGGCTTCAAGATATTCAGTTGGAGAAATTAACAATGGGTAAAAATAAAATCAACGCCAATATTAAATACTATAATCCAAATCCCTTTTCTTTAGTCTTAAAACAAATTGATTGTAAGGTGTTATTAAATAATGGAAATTTTACATTTTTTAAATTAGATACTAATTTTACAATACCTGCCAACAAAGAATTTTTAATTCCAGCACAACTTGAATTTCAAATGTCAGACTTAGTTAAAAATAGTATGGAACTCTTATTGAATAAACCAGTCAAATTAAATATCAAGGGGAATGCAACTTTAAGTAAAGGTATCTTTACTAAGACTGTGCCTATAGAATACGAAACAACTCAAAAATTAAATTTGGGAGCGGCATTGTCTGGTATGAAATAAAATTTTATCGGTCATTATTGCTTCCAAGTAGAAGGACTATCTCTCCACTCCATTAATGTACTTTGTGTTGTAGCATCCACCAACCCTTTCTCTACTGCTAATTCAATTAGGCTCGAATAATTCGTTAATGAGACATATGGTACACCAGCTGCTTTAAAAGCATCCTCTGCAATCTGAAAACCATAGTTGAAAATGGATACCATACCCACTACGTTCAGTCCTGCATTTCTTAAAACATCTACTACTTGTAAACTACTTTTACCTGTAGAAATTAAATCTTCTATGACTAAAATTTTATTGGTGTTTTCATAAGCACCCTCAATCTGATTGCCTAGACCATGTTCTTTTGGTTTTGGACGTACATAGATATAAGGTAATTTTAATTGGTCAGCTGCCATTGCACCCCAAGGAATGCCTGCAGTTGCCACCCCTGCTAGCATATCTGCACCATCAAATTTTTCAAAAATGACATTACACATTTCACTTTTTATGAAATCACGTACATATGGAAAAGAAAGTACTTTACGATTATCACAATAAATGGGACTTTTCCATCCACTTGCCCAGGTAAATGGGTCATTGGGGTTTAACTTTATAGCACTAACTTGTAATAATTTTTCCGCGACAGCTTTTTCGTTCGTCATATCCTAGATTTGGCACGAATTTACCGTCAAAAAGGCAATATTTTTGTAAGAGTTACTAAATACTATACACATTTTATGTTTACACCAATAATAGCTGCTGGAGGCATTGTAGAGAATCCAAATAAGGAGATTTTATGGATTTTTAGAAGAGGCTTTTGGGATTTACCAAAAGGGAAATTAGATCCTAACGAAACCATTGAAGCATGTGCTTTAAGAGAAGTGATGGAAGAAACTGGAATATCCAACCTTGTGCTCGGGCACTTAATTTTAACAACGAAACATCAGTACCATGACATGTATTTAAATACCGAAGTAGAGAAAACGACTTATTGGTACAAAATGTCTACAGATACAATACAAGCTGGGATTCCTCAAACAGAGGAGGACATAGAAGCCGTTACTTGGGTAAATCAAGATGCACTTGCACCCTATTTAGAACAAACCTTTGACAACATTAAAGAAGTGATGGAAGCTTATCTTACTTCAAAGCATCAATAACCACTTGTGGTAGGAATGGAGAAGCGTCACCACCATTGCGGATGATATCTCTTACAATAGTGGATGCCACTGAGGTATATTTTGGTTCACCCGTTAAAAAAATGGTTTCAATATGTCGATCCATTGTTCTATTGGCATCCGCAATTGTTTTCTCATATTCAAAATCACTCACGTACCTTATCCCTCTTAAAATAAAGCGAGCACCAATCGATTGACAATACTTAATCGTTAGTCCATCATAAGTCACCGCTTCTACTTTCGGTTCATCTTTATAAATTTCCTCAAACCATTGTTTTCTTTGTTCTGCACTAAACATTGGATCTTT
>JBMOFB010000042.1:0-12440 GCA_049314475.1 Sediminibacterium sp. | reverse complement strand
TGCTTCATATAAATCCTTCAACATAAAGGTCTTGCAATGTCCTCCGCCTACACCCAATCCATTGGATAAGTCAACACCATCATTCCGTCCTTCCTCCTGCTCTTCTTCACTAAAGCCTTCAAAGCCTAATTCAGATAGTTCAGCCACGAGCATATCAAATTGATCTTGATTGCTAAAGTCGAACGCGATTTGAATGTATTCTTTGGACATATGCTATATTATTTTATGATCGATTCGTTTTGAATGGTAACTATACTTAAAAGTATAAAAGATAGCTACCCCTCATCCTCATGCGGAAGGAACCGAAATCGGCTTCGGGGTACTATCTTTTATGCTTATTACATTTCATTTAATAGTGATCATCCAAGATTTGAATAAATACTATTCCGTAGCGATCGTTCGAGCTTGCGAGCGAGAGCCTAGGGATAGGAATTTATTCAAATCTTTTTCAATTAGATTCCAAAGTAAAGTTAGCTACAAAAAAATGCCCTGCGAATTAGCAGGGCATTTATATTGAATCTATCTAAATTCTATTGTTGAGGACCTCTGTCTTCGCGAGGCGCTTGCTCAGGACGTGGCAATAAAACTTTATGACTTAATTTGAACTTACCTGTTTTAGGGTCTAATCCAATTAATTTCACTTTCACCGTATCGCCTTCATTAAATATACCTTCCATTGTTTCCAAACGCTTCCAGCTTATTTCACTAATGTGTAATAAACCTTGTTTGCCTGGCATAAACTCAACGAAAGCACCGAACTCTTTAACACCTTTTACAACACCTTCGTACTCGTCTCCAATTTCTGGAACAGCTACAATACCATTGATCCATCTTACTGCCGCATCAAGGCTTTCCTTGTTTGCAGAGAAGATACTTACCTCACCATGGTTGCCCACTTCCTCGATGTTAATGGTTGCACCAGTCGTTCTTTGCATTTCTTGAATAATCTTTCCACCTGGCCCGATTACAGCACCAATAAATTCCTTATCGATGATGATCTTAACCATTCTTGGTGCATGTGGCTTCACATCTGCACGTGCAGCTGGAGTACACTCATACATAGCATCCAAAATATGTAAACGACCTTTTCTTGCTTGAGATAATGCTTCTCTCATAATGTCCATGCTTAAGCCATCTACTTTGATGTCCATTTGAACACCGCAGATACCATCACGTGTTCCAGTTACTTTGAAATCCATATCTCCTAAATGATCTTCATCACCTAAGATATCAGTTAAGATCGCATACTTACCATCTTCTCTAGAAATCAATCCCATTGCCACACCACTTACGTGTTTTGGAATAGGCACACCTGCATCCATCAATGCCAATGAACCGGCACAAACGGTTGCCATTGAAGACGAACCATTTGATTCTAAGATATCAGATACGACACGCAATGTGTAAGGGAATACGGTGCTATCAGGTAACATTTGCTTTAAAGAACGCATTGCCAAGTTACCATGTCCTACTTCACGACGACCAACTCCACGCATCATTTTTACTTCACCTGTAGAGAATGGAGGAAAATTATAGTGTAAGAAGAATTTTGCATATTCTGCACTTGCTGCAGTTTCTTGCATCAACTCATCTAATTTAGTTCCTAAAGTAACTGTTGTTAAAGATTGTGTTTCACCTCTTGTAAATAAAGATGAACCGTGTGGCGTAGGTAATGGTCCAATCTCCATTGCTAGAGGACGAACTTCATCCAATTGACGACCGTCTAAACGAATACGGCTATCCACCATCATATCTCTAACCACTTCCCATTTCAAGTCCTCATAATACTTACCTGCTAATCTCTTTTGCAAGTCTGTGATTTCGGTACCTAAATGTTCTATGATTTCTTTTTTCAAAGCAGAGAATGCATCGCTTCGCTCATGTTTTGCAGAACCTAATCTTGCAATCGTATCTACTTTTGCTTTTGCATATGCATATACTTTTTCACGAATTGCTTCGTCTTGTTCTGGTTTTTTATAATCACGTAATTCTGTGATACCTACTATTTTTCTTAATTCTGCTTGCGCTTTAATTTGCTTGCGGATAGCTTCGTGTGCGATTTCTAAACACTGTACCAATTCTTCTTCAGAACATTCTTTCGCCTCACCTTCTACCATCATCAAGTTCTTCTCTGTAGCGGCAATGATGAATTCTAATTCACATTTAGCCAATTCTGCTTTAGAAGGATTGATTACAAATTTGCCATCAATCTTTGCAATTCTTACCTCAGAAATAATTTCTTTAATAGGAATATTAGATACTGCCAATGCTGCTGATGCTGCTAAACATGCTAATGAATCTGGCATGACGTTCTCGTCGCTAGACACCAATGATATTAAAACTTGTACATCGCACAAATAGTCTTCTGGGAATAAAGGTCTTAAAGCACGGTCAATTAAACGACTCGTTAAAATTTCGTAGTCATTTAAACGCGCTTCTCTTTTGAAGAAAGAACCAGGGATACGGCCTGCAGATGCAAACTTCTCTTGGTAGTCTACGCTCAATGGGAAAAAGTCTTGTCCGTCTCTTGGATCTTTATTGGCAACCACAGTTGCTAATAAAATACAATTTCCTTGTCTGATGGTAACAGCTCCGTCTGACTGACGTGCTAATTTACCTGTCTCTATAAAAATTTCTTGACCTGGATTGATCTCGAATTTTACTGATTTTGGTTGTGATAACATTTTTTAAAAATTTTGGATTGTGAGAAAGGGCGTTCTTGAATCTATTACTAAAACGAACTAAAAAAAATAAACGCTTATAAACAACTAATCCCAACCGTAGTAGTACAGTTGGGACAGCTATTATAAGTTGTTCTTGATTATTTTCTTAAGCCTAATTTTTCAATTAGTGCACGGTAACCAGTCAGGTTATGTTTTTGTAAATAAACCAATAATCGCTTACGCTGACCCACTAATTGCATTAAACCTCTTTGAGTAGAATGGTCTTTGTGGTTGGCCTTTAAATGACCAGAAATGTGCGCGATACGTTGTGTTAATAAAGCAATTTGACCTTCAATTGAACCTGTGTTGGTTGCTTTACCACCAAATTCAGCAAAAATGCTTGCTTTTTTCTCTGTTGTTAAGTTGGACATTGTGGAACTTCTTTTATTGTAGTTAACAATTAACTACGGTTTTGTTTTGTTTATTTCGGCTGCAAAGATAGGGATAAAAGCGTAACTAAATCAATAGTTTAGTCAAATATTTCTACGTTTTTAGGGTATTTGGCCCTGTTGAAAACAAATAATTTGTCTTCAAAACTAGCTGCATAGTTGATAGATAGCACTTTAACGTCTGTAGTATTGTTGCTTTTGTCTAGAATAATGGCATTGGCAAGGGCAGATTTTACCTTGTCTATGATTAAAGTGACTTTTTGAAAGCCTTTTTTACGATCTATAGGGAATAATTCGATGGTAGCTGTATTGTTATTTTGAGCTAATAGTTTGAAATTGAAGTCTTTATCATAGCTACCTGACAATAATTTCTGTGGACTTAAGGTTTGTTCGGTCTCGGCCAAACTAGACTTAGAAATGGTATTTAGACCATCAAAATTATAGATGGAAACTCCATCACATAAGATCTCTAATTTACCCTCATTTAAAAGGTATTTCTCCCCCTTCATCTTTAATTGGATCATCTTGGTCCCCAATGCCTTCCCTTTGTTGTTTTTAGACACCAATTGGATCTTTACCAGTATTCCATTAGAGGTTTTCACTTTAACCCCTACTTTGTCTAAAATAGCCTTCGCATTAGGGTCTTTCTGGGCTTGTCCCTGAAAAGTGATCAGACTCAATAAAAAGATAAAAAATATTCTCATATAGGGTTATTTGGGGGCTTCGGAAGTTATCATGTTTAGATTGTCAAAAATAAACAATCCTTATGGATTATGATAAGTTTTGCAAGAAATCATACAATTCAGCATCAGATTTGTACAACACCTCTCTTGGTTTACTGCCCTGACTTGGTCCAACGATGCCTGCGGATTCTAACTGATCCATTAACCTTCCAGCTCTATTGTAGCCCAATTTCATTCTTCTTTGGATGAAGGAGGTTGAACCTACTTGAGCACTTACAATTAATTTAGCTGCGTCTTCAAATAAACTATCTCTGTCTCCAGCATCAAAACCTGAAGCCTCTAAATCTTTATCGTCGATGTATTCAGGGAGTAAGAATGCATCTGGATAGCCTTTTTGTTCTGCAATAAAATTACAAACACGATCCACTTCTGGGGTATCCACAAAAGCACATTGTAAACGCGTAATTTCTCCATTAAAGCTCACCAACATATCGCCCTTTCCAATTAACTGCTCGGCACCACCAGCGTCTAAAATGGTACGGCTATCAATTTTACTTGATACTTTAAATGCAATACGAGCTGGAAAATTGGCTTTGATGGTACCTGTGATGATATTCACTGAAGGTCTCTGCGTGGCAATGATTAAGTGAATTCCTACTGCTCTAGCTAACTGCGCTAATCGTGCAATAGGCATCTCCACTTCCTTGCCAGCTGTCATAATTAAATCGGCAAACTCATCCACGACCAACACAATGAATGGAAGGTATTGATGTCCTTTTTCTGGATTTAATTTTCTAGATGTAAACTTCTCATTATACTCTTTAATATTTCTACATCCAGCTTCTTTTAATAAATCGTAACGATTGTCCATCTCGATACAAAGTGCATTCAATGTATTGATGACTTTTTTAGTATCCGTAATAATCGCATCTTCTTCTCCTGGTAATTTAGCTAAGAAATGCTTTTCAATCACACGGTATAAACTCAATTCCACTTTCTTTGGATCTACTAAGACAAACTTTAATTGAGAAGGATGTTTCTTATACAATAAGGATACCAGGATGGCATTCAACCCAACTGACTTACCTTGACCTGTAGCTCCTGCCATCAATAAGTGTGGCATCGCTGCTAAATCGACAATGAAATTTTCATTATCAATTTTTTTACCAATAGCAATAGGCAATGAATGTTGACTCGTTTGAAACTTCTCACTTGCCAATAAAGTTTTCATGCTCACTATTGACTTTCGAATATTAGGCACTTCAATACCAATCGTGCCTTTACCAGGAATAGGTGCAATGATACGAATACCTAAAGCAGCTAAACTCAATGCAATATCATCTTCTAAGTTTTTAATTCTACTAATACGCACGCCTGGGGCGGGCACAATCTCATATAAGGTAACTGTTGGGCCCACTGTGGCAGAGATGCGTTGAATGGCAATATCATAATTTTTTAAAGTCGCAATGATCTGATTTTTGTAGGTCTCCAATTCTTCTGGATCTTGTACAATTTTTTCAGAGCCATGTGTCTCTAATAAATTAATGTGTGGGTACTTGTAATTTTTTAAATCTAAGGTGGCGTCATATTTGGTCGTTAAACTTCCAACAGATGCTAGGATTTTTTCCTTAGGCACTTCGTTGATTTCTAAATCAAGGTCTTCTAATAATTCATCATCAATGTCTAGCGGTTCATCAGATGCATTCGCATCTTCTTCTTCTTCACTATCATCAGCTTCTAATGGAGTTTTTTTTTCCTCCCCAAGCTCTTCATTCAATGACAACTCATCTATAAATAATTTTGGGCCAAGTTCCCCAAGTGCTTCATCTGTTTCATCCATTTCTGGCATGATGACTGAGACGCCTGAAGTATTTTCCTTTAAAGAATTACCAGTTGGAATAGTTGTCTCTGAAGGTGCAGGGTTGTTTAAATCCCATTCTTGCTTCACTGCTTCCTCTGTGTCTTCACTAACAAAGTCTGGTACTTTTTTCTTTGGAATTAAAAAATCAAAATTAGGCACATTAAAACTTGGATTAAATCTCCATATGATGTAACTAAATCCTGCAATCAATAAAATGGCACCGGTGCCAAAGCGTCCTACAAATTTAATTAACCAGCTACTACTATATTCCCCTAAAGCGCCTCCCCATGAAAAAGGGGTATTGGGTGTCAAAAAAGCAAAGCAGGTGCTTAAAACTAAAAGTCCAAGTAGCACATATCTAACATTGCGCCACAAACTAAATATTGGTTTTGTGAAAAATAAATTCACCCCTAACACAAAAAAGAAAGTACAAAATAAGTAGGCTGCAATACCAAAACCATTGAACATCATTTGATACGCCACAAATGCACCAATATATCCTAGTAAATTATTAGCTTTCACATCTTGCAAAGAAAACAATTGGGTTCTCCATAATTGCACCATGTCTTGGTCTTCCTGCCATGTAAATAAATAGGATGTAAATGCAACAAAAAGGAATAAGCTAGTTAATAAAGCAACTGACCCCAATATTTTCATGGTACGTTCATCTTTCACTACTTCAGACACGACTACATCTGCTTCTTTGTCCGGATTTAAAATCGGGGAATTGACCTTTGGTGTTGATTTGCTTTTAAGCGTATTTGCCATGAGGACAAATATAAAAAGAAATTAGCTAGATATCTACTTTATTCAGCCAAACCACCCTGGCCCAACTTGCCCAGCCTAACATGAAAAAAAGTCCACCAATCGGGGTAACTGGCCCTAGTACAAAAGCCCAGCTTGGATGGATAACAGATAAAAGGGCTAGCCCGTAAATGGATCCACTAAATAAAAAACAACCTACAATGAAAAAATGAGCTGACCATCCTATCCCCTTATTGGATAAATGGTTTGTTTGATTTTGTTGGCTATAAATAGATAATGCAATGAGCGCCAATGCGTGTATCAATTGATATCGTACACCAGTCTCATAACTTTGTAATTTCTCTGGGCTCAAAACCGATTTCAATGCATGCGCACCAAACGCACCAAGCAATACTGCCACAATTGCAAAAGCAATTCCCCAAAGTAAGACTTTACGATGCATGATTTTTTATTAACTTTTTTAACCCTGATTCATTGATCTGATCAGATGTTAAACGGTAATGTGCTTGTTTGTAAAAAGGATGTCTTTCAACTAATTTTTGTTCCAAAAAGGCTTTGAGTTCAATGTCTGAAAGATGGGCTATCAAAGGACGATGTGCTTTCTCGGTACTTAATCTTTTTACTAAAACATCTACTGATTCGTCTAGCCAAATTACGACGCCTTCTTTTTTCATCCAATCCATATTCTCCTGAGTACAAGCTGTTCCTCCACCTGTAGCAACTACATACTTCTTCTTTTCTTTAAACCATCTTAAGATTTTAGACTCTACTTTTCTAAAATAGACTTCTCCGTCTTCATTGAAAATTTCAGCGATGGTTTTTTCTTCATTCATTTCGATCAAAGCATCTAAATCATAGCCAACGGATTTATTCCATTTTGCCATCTGCTTCAACCAATGAGACTTTCCAGAACCCATCATTCCTATCAAAAATATCCGTTCTGCTGCCATCGTTTATGTAAATGCGTTGAATCCTGTTATGTCCATTCCCGTAATCAACAAATGAATATCATGTGTTCCTTCATAAGTGATTACACTCTCTAAGTTCATCATATGGCGCATCACTGAATATTCTCCTGTGATACCCATACCACCTAGCATTTGTCTTGCGTCTCTTGCAATATTGGTTGCCATTTCACAGCTGTTTCTTTTAGCCATACTAATTTGAGCAGCAGTGGCACGACCATCATTCATCAATACGCCCAAACGCCAAACAAGTAATTGTGCTTTGGTAATTTCGGTGACCATTTCTGCCAATTTCTTTTGTTGTAATTGGAATCCACCAATTGGTCTACCAAATTGAACACGCTCCTTACTATATCTTAATGCAGTATCATAACAATCCATTGCAGCTCCAATTGTACCCCAAGCGATACCAAATCTTGCTTTATTTAAACAACTCAATGGTCCTTTTAATCCTTTGATATTTGGCAATAAATTTTCCTTAGGTACTTTGACATTATCAAAAACCAATTCTCCTGTTGCACTTGCACGCAAGCTCCATTTATTGTGTGTGGTTGGTGTTGAAAATCCTTCCATTCCTCTTTCAACAATGACGCCAACGATTTCTCCTGCTTCATTCTTAGCCCATACCACTGCTACTTGAGCAAATGGGGAATTACTGATCCACATTTTAGCACCATTTAAAATAAAATGATCGCCTGCATCTTTGATATTTGTTAGCATACCAGATGGATTAGAACCATGATCTGGTTCTGTTAATCCAAAGCAACCCAACCATTCGCCAGATGCTAATTTTGGTAAAAACTTTTGCTTTTGTGCTTCACTTCCATAAGCATGTATTGGAAACATCACCAAAGATCCTTGAACACTCGCAGTGCTTCTCACACCACTATCGCCTCTTTCCAATTCTTGCATCATCAAGCCGTAACTGATATAATCTAAACCACCTCCGCCATATTCAGCAGGTACAGTAGGCCCAAAACAACCAAGGTCACCCAATTGCTTTACAATTTGATTTGGGAATTCTGACTTCTGTGCATACTCTTCAATGATTGGTGATATTTCTGTTTTTACATAGGTTCTTACTGCATCTCTAACCATTAAATGCTCTTCAGACATCAATTCATCTAATTGATAGTAATCTGGGGACTCAAACAAATCTGCTCTTACTGCCATGGTTTGTAATTTTATAATAATGATTGATACACAAAGGTAGTAGAATGCGCTTAATAAACTTTATTTCAAGGGTATTAATTAGTTGATTTATTAGCTGATTTATTGGCTTAATAAAGCTTTCATTTCATCTGCATAGCCTTTTGCTGCAATCGCTGCATCCTCCGCAAAATTAGCACCGCTACTAGCAAAAATAATAGCCCTACTTGCATTAATTAGCAACCCTACTTCTTCATTCTTGCCATAGGTAGTGACTTCAGATAAACTTCCACCCTGTGCACCCACTCCTGGTACCAATAAAAAATGTGCAGGGATAATTTTACGAATAGATTCCAGGTCATTGGCTTTGGTAGCGCCCACCACAAACATCAATTGGTCAGGACTACCCCAACTTGCCACTTGTTCTAAAACAGATTCGTATAAAAATTGCCCTGTCGCTAATTTTTGTTGTTCAAAATTTTGACTTCCTGGGTTAGAGGTCAACCCCAATACAATCGTCCACTTGTTTTGATAGGCCAAAAATGGATCAATGCTATCCTTGCCCATATAAGGTGCTACAGTGATGGCGTCAAAAGGAAGTGTTTCAAAAAATGTTTTTGCATATTGTGCGGATGTGTTTCCAATGTCCCCTCTTTTTGCATCCGCAATTGTAAAATGCGTTGATGGAATATGTGCTAATGTCGCTTCCATCGCTTCCCATCCTGCAATACCCTGGGATTCGTAAAAAGCAGTATTGATTTTATAACTTACACAAAATGGTGCTGTGGCATCTATGATGGCTTTATTGAATGCAATGACCCCATCTTTATTTTTAGGTAAGCCTGCTGGCAATTTTTCAATATCGGTATCCAATCCAACACATAAGTAAGATTGCTTTGCTTTGATTTGGTCTACCAGAAATTGTTTTGTCATAGCGTATGATTTTTCTAAAACAGAATATAAAATAAATACCTTTCTATTGTTAATCTAAATTACTCTTTACAAGAACTTGGTATCCCCAAGCTTTCATTTGTATGTATCGAATGTCTTTTGGATTTTGTCCAGTGAACCCATCTACATAAAACCCAGGTTCAATATCCTCAACGATGGCTTGCTGTGGCTGATTGGATAAATTCAATACCACCAGAACTTTATCCCTGCCATTGCTTCTTTCATAAGCCATGATCTTTTCTGGAAGATTCACTTTTAATCTTTTAAAATTAGCATTGTCCGCAAAAGCAGGATTAGATTTTCTTAGCTTTAAAAGTGTGGTATAAAAATTAGCACGCTCATATTTCTTGAATTCAATACTGTCTTTTTCAAAAAATGCCAAAGGTCTAAGTACAGGCTCTTCCTGACCGCTATAAATCAAAGGCATTGTTCTGTTATAAGTTTGTGTAAACACAGCAAATGGTGCATGAATAGCGCCTGGCATTGTGGCATAGTCTGCTTTGTTCCAAGAGTTCTCGTCATGATTGCTTGTGAAATACAATCTTTGCGCCCCTTTCATGAAATCCTTTTCAATATTTTGCAACACCGTATCTAAAGCCAGGATATTTTTTTTACCTGCTGCAATATCATTTAAAACATGAAACTCTTTCCAACTATAGGTCGCATCAAATCCACGCTCGTGTAATTTTGCATCATCTGCTTCTGCTAATAAATAAATGTTTCTGATTTTTTTTAAAGCTGGAATACATTTATCCCAAAAACTATAAGGCACCCCCCAAGCAACGTCCACTCTAAATCCGTCTATCTTTGTTGCATTTAACCAATACTTCATGGTATTGATCATACTATCCTGCATCACCAAATTGTTAAAATTCAATTCTCTTGTATCTGACCAGTCTGCAGTATAAGTAGGTTTCCCAGTAGAATCTGTTTCGTAAAAATCTGGATGCGTTGTCAACCAAGGATGGTCCGCACCAGAATGATTGGGCACATAATCAATTAAAACTTTCATGCCAAGTGCATGTGCTTGATTGACTGTTGCATTAAAATCTGCAAGGGTACCAAATTCAGGATTGATATCGGTATAACTCGCCACAGCATAATAAGAACCTAAACTACCTTTTCTGCCAAATTTCGAAATGGGCTGGATAGGCATAAACCAAATTGTTTGCACCCCCATTTTTTGTAATCTTGGTAAGTGCTTGGCAAATGCTTTAAATGTTCCTTCCTTGGTATACTGACGAATATTCACTTCGTAGATATTGCCTTGATTCATGAATTCTGGATGTTTTTGTTGTCCAAAACTTGATGCCCCAATCAATAACCCAACAAATAATAGTAATTTTTTCATGATGTCGCTTTATGCTTCAAAATTACTACCTAATGATGTAACTTTGGCTATGCATCTACAAAAATTAAAATACCTCTTTTTGGCGCTTTTTCTCTGGCAATGCAGCCCCTCCGACCAATACGAAGTGGCAGACAATCCCCTAGATGGTGGGCGTTATTTTATTGAGAACTGTATGCAAGGCAATTTTAAAAAAGCTAAATTTTATGTGCTTGAAGATGCAGAAAATCTCGCTCTATTTGAAAAGATGGCCAATAACTACTATGGATTAGACAAAGAGGGACGTATGCAAATCAGGCTTGCGTCTATTCAAATTAATGAAATAAGCGCGGTGGACAGCACAATGACCATTATGAATTACCAGAATTCCTTTGACAACAAGGTCCATAAACTTAAAATCATATCCACTCCCAATGGTTGGAAAGTAGATTTAAAATATACCAATGGGCCAAATTTATAGGTCCAAATAAGATTTATTGTATATTTGCAACTGAATTTAAATCACAAAAACAAAGCACACAAATGGAAGCACAATCTAACACCAAAAAATACTGGGCATTATTCTTTTTATGGTTCGCTATTTTAATCGTTTTATTATTCGTTTACAGAGAATTTTTCTGGTTAGCACTTCCTGGCACATTGACTTATTTTGCAAAAGCTATGGATTTATTTTAAATTCATTCAAATCTATATTTAAAGCCTTCAACTATTTGGAGGCTTTTTTATTCAAACATCACTTATGTCATTAGCACAATCATTTCAAGAAGTCATTGAAAAAAGAAGGTCCAATAGAAAGTTTGACCCCAATGTAGAAGTACCAGACGATGTGATTAAAAGAAGTTTAGAGCGAAGCATCCTCTCTCCTAATAGTAGCAATATGCAATTATGGGAATTTTATTGGATCAAAGACCCTGCTTTACAAAAGGATTTTCACGAATATTGTTTAAATCAAAATGCTGCAAGAACTGCAAAACAAATGGTGGTATTTGTTACGCGTCAAGACCATTGGAAAAAAAGAGTGCAATGGCATTTAGACCTAATTAAAAAAGGTATCACAGGTGAAACCACTCCCAATCAAGAGAAACTATTAACCTACTATGGCAAATTAATGCCACTTGCATATGGAACAGATCAGTTTGGCTTTTTAACTGCATTAAGAAGAATACTAAGTGGAGTAATTGGTGCATTTAGACCTATGACAAGAATGAGAGGCAGAGCAGACCAAAGAATCACAGTGCACAAATCATGTGCCTTAGCAGCTCAAACTTTTATGTTGTCAATCGCTGCAGAAGGTTTTGAATCCTGCCCCATGGAGGGTTTTGATGCTGTAAGAGTTAAGAAGGCATTAGACCTTCCAGCAATGGCAGAAATCAATATGATTATCAGTGTGGGTAAAGGCACCGAAGCTGGTATCTGGGGGAAAAGAGAAAGAGTCCCTTATGAAGAAGTAGTGATCATCAAATAAAAATTAATTTTTCGCTGGCGTGATGATGATATTTCTATACTCAATCGGTCCATGATCTCCTTGCAACATAATAGGACCTGGAGCGCCTTCGTCACTGTTGATAGCACCACCTGTAATACCTGGAATTTCTTGTTTGAAAAT
>JBMOFB010000041.1:0-12700 GCA_049314475.1 Sediminibacterium sp. | reverse complement strand
TAGATTATAGTGCAATACGAATATTCACCCCTGCCCTTGTATTGGTAATTGGCGGTGCGGAAGAGATATATGGCGTCGCTTTTCTTTGGTCAAAGAAGAATCTCAAATTGATCTTACTATTCAATACATAATCTACAGTTGGTTGTAAAGTAATTTCTTTTTGTCCTCCTGTACCATAAGCATTTGTTTGGTCCAATCTACTATTGGTATTGTAAACATCACGCATAGCAACATCCAATCTAAACGTTAAATCATTGGCTAATTTATTGTTATTTAAACCTGGAATTGTAAAAGGTAATTTTAAACCTCTTACACGATAGCTTGTTCCAATCACCCATTCTGTACTATTGTTTTCACTTAATTGATAATCTACTAAACTCAAAGCCAGTAAACGACTCTTCTTGTATTCAAAACGGATAGACCATTGCGAAACAGTTGTAACATTCAATCCAATCAATGGCTCCATTCTTTCACTGATGGTCACATTGGGGATTAAAAAATAAGGTACAAAATTACCGCTCACTGTATCTAAGAAGGAGGGTGCACCTAATCGATTGATATCTGCATATAGTAATGAACTATTAAAACTATTCATGGATAAGCTACCATTATAGCCATGCGTTAATGAGATATTGGAGAATAAATTAGACAAGCCAGGTATATTTGCTAGTCCATTGTATAATAAATTCCAGTTGGGCATTGGTAACATACCCGAGAATGGATTGGAACGTATACTAGCATTATTTTGATTGAGTAAGGCCACTTTTTCGGGATCCTTACCAGTGTAAGCTGCAATAAATGATGGAATCAATACATCTTGTGCATACTTACCATAACCAATTGCATATCCATTAGGATCTTTCTTTTGATCCCAATAAGGATTCAATGCAGCTACCCTATTTGAAATAGTTGTTCTATAGTTTTGGAATTGAATAAACTGTTTAGAAATCATATTTGGATCATGCTTGTCAAAGAAAGTTCTTAAAGCAACATAACTAATATTGAATCCCCCTGCAGACAATGGATTATTATGAGAACGATATCCATTCATATTCATACTAGTGTCCTTAAACAATTCAGAGTATTCCTTTGTAAATGTTTTGTCAAACTTTAAGTCAATAATGAAAGTTTTAATGGGTTCAAGCATCACTCTTGCACTCAGTCTTTGATCAAAACCTTGCCTAAACAACATATTAAAATTAGCATCTTTTGTCAATAAGCCTTTACGTTCTTGTGCATTCAGCCAATTACTATCTGGCTGCTTACCCATGGCATAATCAAATCCAGGCGCAAATCCATTAAAGTCCTTATCTATAAACTGCACCCCTGACATAAAGCCTGGTAAACGACTATTATAATTTTCTGCATAATCCAAGGATGCATTTTGCACCATCGTTAATAAGCTTACAATAGATTTTATTGGACCAGGAATATTCAATACTTCATTGGCTTTTAACGCCCTCATGGCAATGCGTTCTTGCTTTCTTGCCTCCTTCCATATTTTAAATGCCGAATCTCTTGCCTTACCTGTTAGTCCATTTAATGCATCTTGTTTTCTGATGACTAATTTGTTGGATAACGGATTGGATTGACTTGGAGTAGGTGCAGCATTAGATAACGCAGATCGAATGAATTTAGATTTATTGTAAAAACGATTAAAATTAAATTGCGCGTTCACTTGATGCGAAAGCGTATTCTCAATGGTATTACCAAGTGATGTGAATAATCTACTCGCACCCACCCAATTGTAATTTGTGGAGACATTGTAACTTGCCAAAATCCAATCAGTTAGTGGAAATTTACTAGTAGGAATATCATAACGCACTGTAAAACGCTGATTGTACAAAGTATTTCGCCCTCCTCTAATCAACATTCTTGTTAAAGAATCTTTTTTCTGTTTGGTATCTATACGCCCATCTGGTTCATCTATTCTTGAATTCAAATTTGCAACCACATCTAAATTCAGAGACCTTGAAACAGGCCAACGTAAATTGAAGATTCTTCCCATGGTAAAATATTTATCATAAGTTGTCTCTACTTTTTCTGTTGTACCATCAAATGAATTAACTATCCTAGGAGTATACTCTCCAAATTGACGATCAAATATGGTTCGGTAACTAATTAAACTTGGTGCAGGCGAAAAATTAAAATCTTTAATTAAAGACAGCCATGGTGATTTTGTTTTTATCCATTTTGTAAATGGTTGAAGCGATTTTCCTGTATTATTAAAGGTATAACCAATTGAACCACGGTGTTTTACCACCTGATTCATTTCAATCAAAGGACTGGTTTGTTGCAATTGGGAATAGGAATAACTTAGATCCAAATTACTAATACTCAGCATTGTATTCCTAGAACCAGGCATGATCCTTACATTGGTGAAATTCAGTGTCTTAATTGTACTCTCATCAATGGACGCGCGTTTAATTGAATCCCTGATAGCACCCGAAACAGATTTTATTTTATCTGCATAAAGAATGTCTTTATTGAAAGGATCAAACTCCGGATTTTCTTGTGTTTTATTAATACCTGCAAAAACTGGTAAGGAAATTTTTACTTGCTTAGGTAATAATTTTCCTGCATCAATATTTGTAGCAATGTCCAATTGGGTAAATCCTGTTTTTGCACGTTCATTCATTTTTTGCTCAATGCTACCAAAACCAGTCGTTCTACTATTTACAGAAACTGCTACTGTTCCTAAATCTGCCATAACTACATCCATACGACCCAATGCTGCCCAGGATCCTCGTTCATCTAAGTTGGAGAGCCTTAATTCATTGACCCAAACTTCAGCGTCTATAAATTGCTGACCCGAAGAATTTTCAAAAGCAATCAAAATGCCACGTACCTCTCCTAAATTTGGATTTCCCATCACCGAATAAGTATGGTTATTGTCTTGAAGTCTCTCAAACTTTTTATTGAAATCAAAATTTTGATTATCTCTATCAATTTTAAGTTTAACCAAATCAATTAAATTCAAATTCATCTCGTTCTCTAAAGGCCAAACATCTCTAACTTCTGCAATAGAATAGGTTTTTCGTTTAGTCGTAGTCAATGGGATACGAATTTCATAAAAGTTATTTTGAAAATCCTGACCAATACGAAGTACTGCTGTAATCACACCCTTCTCAACTATATCTGGCCGATTTTTATTTTCGGCATGCAAGAACATGGATAGACTTCCGTAACGTCGAATATCAATATTAATTGTTTTAAAGACCCCTCTAGGTGTTGTGTTCTTTTGTAAACGATTTAATTGGACACTTAATGCCTGTTCATTTTGTAAAAGATTCACTCCATTGTTACTTAATAACTGCACACGTTCAATGCCGGGCGGTACCAAGTAGTTTACCGGTGTTCTACTTCCATTCTCTTCTAAACTCACTGCAATAGTATTCACAGTCGCAGTATTATTTTCAGGAGTAATTAATTTATACTCTCCTGAATTATCTACTTCATATGTAAATTGTCTCCACTGGTTACGAACTAAATCAAGCCTAGCAAAACGAAGGGTGATTGAATCCTCAAAGCCTGTGAGGTACATTCTTAAAAAACGAATCGATTTGAAATCACGTATACCTCCCATTCTATTGGTGAAGGATTTAATTGGCACCCTAAATAAATACCAGTTCTCACTAGATTTAGACCCATCCGCTAAAGTCACGTTCACTGTTTTTGAATCTGTCACATAGTTAGACGCATTCACTTTATTTTTTTGCAAATCAATCTCATATTCAAAATAAGCTTCTGTTTCGTTTAAAGTATTGTCTCTATTTAAATCTTCGTTATCAGGTAATAAAGTGGCAGCACTACTAAATTGACTATTCCCAGCTAGTGCAGAGTTGCCTTGCGGGTTATTAAAAAATTTATACCTACTTAAAATATTTGCACCAACTGCATCATAGCTTGCATCACGATACCAAACATAGTTATCGGCAGAAGGATCTTTTGTGAATTGTTGGGCAATGGTACTATTCGCTATTTGATTAATTAGATACGCTTTCTTAGAACGCTCATCGTCATCCGCTAATCCATCGAATCCAAGATCCTGAAATTTTCTGTCTTCTGGATTATTACTAAACGCATTGGTTACTTGAATTGGATTCACTGGCACCCTGCCCCATGTGGAACTATCTATACTAGCAGGAATAGTTGGAGTTGGCATGCCATTTTCATAAAAACGTCTGCCGTCTTTCAAGATATCTTCACTTACATTTCCTAGGTTCAAATACAATTTACCTCTTGTTGCTGCAGATCTAATAAAAGGATCTTGCACCCAAAATTCAACATATTCTATGATGCCTGTTTCAAAATCTGTTTGATCCAATGCACGCATGATTCCTCCCCATTTGTCTGAAGGGTTTTTTATTCGCCCATTAGCATCTAAGTCTTTGAAGTTGTAATTATATGGGCCTCGGTCCTTTGGATAATAACTCAAATCAAAGGTTGGTAATTGTACATCTGTAATATTGGTTGTCCTTTGCGGAAATAATTCATTGGTGAACACTTGACGAATTCTAGGATCACTTAATGAAGCGGCGTTATTTGCCAATGGATTATTGGAACTATTACGATCTTGTAAATTAGGCTCAATAGTGTACCAAGATAATCTTGCTCTATTTTTATTATAGTCAATGGAATCTACTAATGCACCCTCTGGGAAACGATCTAATGGAGTGGAAGCCAGTGTCCATGCATTAAATGGAAACCTTAAATCAATATTGGTTCTTGTGGCTTCAAAATCATCTAAATAAATCAAACCTGCAGCCCCTTTACCAATTTGTTGCGCATGACCAGGTTTTAAAATTGCAGCTTCTCCATATGCTATGATAGATGATTTTGCTTTAGTACTATAAAACGGAAGCTTATCCAAGAGTCGTGTTAAACCAGGTAGGTCTTTTTTATAATTGAAATCAAAACCATACATGGAATTTTTAATTGGATCAGCACCAAAATTGGTCTTGGTAAAAAATGGTCGCTCATTTAAACGAGTAGTCGATAATCCAACATTAAAATTCTTACTAGCCAAGTAATCAATCCTCATGGCTCTAAATCCACGTTCCTGAAATCCAAAGCCTAAATTATTTTCAAAAGAAACATTCACTGGAATATTAGAACTTAAAATACCGGGGTTGATGATTCTTACCGTACCTGAACCATAGTCAACAATATAGTCTATTCCTTCTCTTAAAATTTGTCCGCCTGCGCGCACACTCACAGACCCTTGTGGCACATTAAATGCGTTTAAACTAATCTCAGAACCGCCAGTACTTCCTTTCACCTGCCCTTCCATCACAAAACGATTCAGGTTGGCATAGGTTTGTGCTTCTGCTTTGATATTGCGGTACAATTGATTGTAAATATATTTTTTTGAGATTGAAGAATCAATTCCCTTAAATGCAATGTCTTGCAAGTCTTTTCCAAAAGGCTCTAACAAAGGAAAAACAATCCTACCCATATTGGATAAGACCGTATAGCCTTCTACATAATCGAATAAACCATCTGGTTGTGGGTCATTGCGATTATTCAACTTATCTAACTGTAAAATTTTAATCAATGATAATCCTTCGTTCGCTTTATTGGTAACTGGTAGATATCTTTTTAATCCAGCACTTGGCTCTTCATACAATACATTCAATTGAAAATCTTGTTGTTGAATAGCCCCAAATAAATCCAATGAGTATACGTTTTTCATCATCAAATCCCAGATAGGTAAATCTGTTCTTTGAGTCGTTGCTTTCAATAATTTTAAATATAAAATTTGTTGTACGCCTTTATTTGGATCCAATGCAACACCTTCGGAGAATTCACCCACTTGATACAATTTTCCATTATAGGTATACTGAAAAGCGACTCCCAACACTTCATCTGCTTGAAGTGGAATATTTAATGATAAGAAACCAATTTGTCCATTGAAAAAATATTCATTCTCAGTTAATTTTCTAGCGAAAGTTCTTTCATAATCTTCTGCAGACCTCAATCCTTCTTGCGCCAATACCGCAGATACCCCAGCTGGGTTTCTTGCATTGGGATTATTAATAATTTTTGTATATAATTTGTTGGCACTATTGTCTGGAAATGGATTATTGGGATTGCTTTCGAATGTTTTTCGTTCAGTTCTTAATACTGGCTCACCGATATCTGTTAAACCAACCACATCTCTTGCATTCGTTGTTTGACCATTACGATTGGTCACCCAAACTTCGATACGCTTAATTTGTATTTGAGAATTAATCACTGGCAAGGTACTCATTGCCTTATTGTAATTATTTCTAAAATACTGTGCCAATAAAAAGTGTCTGTTTTCTTCGTAATCGTCTAATCTTTTTTGAAATCTTTGTGTAGAGGATCCACCCTGCAGCGCCATGGACTGACGTTGTGATTTTTGATTGGCAATGGCACCTGTTACAAATATTTTTCCAAATTGTAATTGCGTCTTCACCCCTAATAAATTTTGTGTACTTGGAATCAAGGTGCTTCGAGAAATATAATTGATATTACCAGCTTCAATAAACTTAACCACTTCGTCTTTCTTTCCCTGATAATTTAACTTTATCTGATTATCAAATCCAAGGTTAGACAATGAATTTAAATTGATGGGGAACTTCAACTTGTCTCCAATACTTGCATTCATACTAAAATTGGTATTGGCATCAAAATCAAATCCACCGTTTCTTCTAGCGCGTTCAGGCAAGGTGGGGTTTCGTACATTCTGCCCTTGATATCCGGCTCTAATATTAATTTCCCCAACAGGTTTAATATCAATTTTTAAATTCGATCCTGTCTTACCAAACAATCGATCAAAATAGCTATCAAATACTTTTGTTTTAGGCCTTGTGATTTTTCGATTCAAAACCCCTAATGAATTTGAGCGCTGCATAAAATAAGCTTGCTCATCCTTTCGTGTTTTTAATTTCCAAAACTCGTCAAAACTTAAGGTCGAAGGAAAACGATTATACCCAGTTCCTACCTTCTCTGTAATGTAATATTGCTTTGTCAAGGGGTCATAATCTACCTTTCTTTTAAGTAAACTCGAATCTCTAATATCAAATGGATTAATACTTGGTTGAGATAAAAAATCGGTACGTCTATCTGCTATTGGATACTTTAGTTTACCCACCAATGTATCTGAAGTTTTTTTGGTAATAGTATCTTTAAATGGTGCAATTAATTTACTTGTATCTTGGGCATGACTCGTCTGCTTCAATAGAAGTAGAGCAAACAATAACATGACAGAATGAAAGAATCTCAAGAATAAAGCATTAAAGATGAATGATTAACAATTTTTGAGGGCTTGTTTAATCAAAATTTCTAGAGAAATATCTACCCCCTCTGATTGTATCACCTTATCAATCGCTTTTTCTGCAACAGCCTTTTGAATCCCTAATGAAACAAGTGCTTGTATGGCGTCTTGATGTGGTGTGGACTTACTAAATGTAGAACCACCCGATAACTGCATGGGCAATTTTGCTAATTTATCTTTTAACTCTAAGACTAAGCGCTCTGCTGATTTTTTACCAATCCCTTTTATTTGTTCTAATTGACGTGCATCTCCTTGTACAATTGCACGAATAATTTCATCTGGACGCATCCCCGATAACATCATCCTAGCAGTACTTGCGCCCACACCTGATACACTTATGAGATGCATAAAAAGTTCTTTCTCATCCTGAGCAAAAAATCCAAACAATACTTGAGAATTTTCGGTTAGGTGTAAATAAGTATGCAACAACCCTTTCTCTTTGCCCGAGATGGATTCATAGGTGTTCAAACTAATGTTGACTTCATAGCCAACCCCTCCAACATCCACAATCAGTTTGGCTGGTGTCAATTGGACAAAATTTCCTTGTAAAAATGCAATCATAATTGCTTCAAAAATAACACTTAAGGAATGAAAAATGGCGATTTTACCACATTCTTAAGCATTTTTTAAGATATTTGCAAACAAAATAACGCACTATGGCCCAAAAGCTGAAAGCAGCAATCACCTCGGTTGGAGGGTATGTCCCAGAAACAAAATTGACCAATTTTGATTTAGAAAAATTAGTAGATACCAACGATGAGTGGATTAGAAGTAGAACAGGTATTTCTGAACGTAGGATCTTAAGAGAGCCAGGTAAAGCAAGTTCGGATATGGCTGTAAAAGCTATCGAGAAAATTCTATCAAAAAAGCAATTAGACCCTTTAGAGATAGACTGCATTATTTGTGCCACAGTGACTCCAGACATGGTATTCCCTGCAACAGCCAATATCATTGGTGATAAAATTGGTGCAAAAAATGCATTTGGATTTGACTTAGGTGCAGCATGTAGCGGTTTCTTATTTGCCTTAACCACTGGTGTAAGTTTTATAGAATCAGGAAGGTATAAAAAAGTGATTGTAGTTGGCGTGGATAAAATGAGTTCAATTATCGATTATACTGATAGAGCAACCTGTATCATTTTTGGAGATGGCGCTGGTGCAGTATTGTTAGAACCAAGTGCGGATGAAGACGGATTCCAAGATGCCATTTTAAAAAGTGATGGAAGCGGAAGGGAATACTTACATCTTAAAGCTGGTGGTAGTTTGAAACCAGCAAGTATTGAAACAGTCATGGCTAAAGAGCATTATGCTTTTCAAGACGGACAACCAGTTTTTAAATTTGCCGTGAAAGGGATGGCAGATGCAAGTGCCGAACTATTAGAAAAACACCATTTAACTGGAGAAGATATTGCTTGGTTAGTGCCACACCAAGCAAATTTAAGAATCATTGATGCCACTGCAGACCGTATGGGTTTACCTAAGGAAAAAGTGATGATTAATATTCAAAAATATGGCAATACCACAGCAGCCACTATCCCATTGTGTTTATGGGAATGGGAATCTCAACTAAAAAAAGGTGATAATTTAGTATTGGCCGCATTTGGAGGAGGATTTACATGGGGTGCAGCATGGATTAAATGGGCCTATTAATTGTATCTTTAGGAAATAGCATTCTTATCATTTAAATAACCGCATTATGAGTCAAAAGAAATTTAAAGGAATCAGCACAGTCACACTGCATACTGCGGGACATGACAATGATAATTTTTCGCATACCACGCCTATTTATGCCACTTCTACTTTTACTTTTAATTCGGCAGAAGAAGGGATGGAGCGCTTTAAAGGAGATGATAAAACTAGATTGTATACAAGATGGGGCAACCCCACTTTTACTGCAGCAGAGCAAACCATTGCAGCACTAGAAGCACATGGATTAATGAATGAGCAAGGTGCACCCTTAGAATTAAAAGCATTATTGCATTCAAGTGGACAAGCTGCTATGACCACTTTATTTTTTAGTAACCTTAGTGCAGGTGATACATTGATTTCACATTATTCATTGTACGGAGGATCTCAAGAATTGATGCAAAAAGTGTTGGTAGAAGCTGGCGTGAAAATTGTATTAATAGATATTCATGATGAAGCACTTTTAATTGAAACCATTAAGGCCAACCCAAGCACAAAATTAATTCACTTAGAAACACCTGCAAACCCTACGCTACAATGTGTAGATATTCAAGCGATTTGTACCATTGCAAAAGCACATGGCATCAAAGTGTCGGTGGACAATACCGTTGCTACACCTTATTTACAGCAACCCTTTGCTTTAGGTGCAGATTTTGTTTTTCATTCTGCCACTAAATTTTTAAACGGACACGGATCTGCATTGAATGGTGTGATGTTAGGAAAGGATTTGGAATTCATGAATAAAAAAGCTTGGAAATGGCATGCATTAATGGGCGGCAACAGTAACGCCTTTGATGCCTATCTTTTAATACAAGGGATGAAGACTTTAGAAGTTAGAATGGAAAGACATTGTAGCAATACAGCAAAAGTGGCTCATTTTTTAGCAGCCCATCCTGCCATTGCACATGTGAATTATACAGGACTTACAACACATCCACAACACGAGATTGCTAAAAAACAAATGAAGCAGCATGCGCCCTTAATTAGTTTTGAACTAAAAGGCGGTATTGAAGCTGGAAAGAAATTCATTAACGCAGTGGAAGTTTGTACACGTGCAGTGTCCTTAGGCACGGTAGATACTTTAGTGTCACATCCAGCAAGTATGACCCATATGTCCATACCAAAAGAAGAAAGAATGAAGTATGGTATTACAGATGGCTTAATAAGAATGAGTGTGGGTATTGAAAATATCGAAGACCTAGAAGCAGATTTAACGCAAGCATTGGCTAAAGCGGCTTTATAAATTTTATAAGTACTTCATTATGGATATGATTATTCGAAAAGCAGTTCTTAAAGATTGTGCTCGTATGATGGATTTGATCCAAGAACTAGCGACTTACGAAAAAGCACCAGACGAAGTCACTGTATCCCTATCCCATTTTGAGGAAAGTGGATTTGGCGCTAACCCAGTATGGTGGGCCTTTGTAGCCGAGGCAAATGGTGTAGTGATTGGGATGGCTTTATATTATATCCGCTACTCTACCTGGAAAGGACAGAGAATGTACCTAGAAGATATTTTAGTCACAGAAGACATGCGTGGACAAAAAATTGGTAGCCAATTAATGGACGCTTTGATAGTAGAAGCAAAAGAAAAAGGATTCCAAGGGCTTAACTGGCAGGTATTAGATTGGAACGAGCCAGCCATCAATTTCTATAAAAAATACAACGCTAATTTTGATCCTGAATGGGTCAACTGTTCGATTGTGTTTTAAATAGTCTAGTCAAATAAAGTACGCATTAATTCCTGCTTGCGTTTGCCAAAAGATTTTGACAAAGTCAATTCAAAACTATTAGACCTTATACCAGCAGCGGTTAGATCATTGTTATATATATCATAGCTTATACCAAATATATAATTATCCATCATGATATTGACAGATGGAATGATCGCATCTTTTAAACGATAAAAGCAACCTATGTATAAACGACGATCATGGTCAAACTCATATTTTATTGGCAATGAAATACTTGCACCAGCCACATAACTATTGACCTTGTTTCTACTACTAAATGCGCCATGAATTAAATAAGTATAATCTTCGTTAAAATACTTTTCCAGATTCATAAATAAAGTAGATCGCATTCCAGGCGATTCATTGTAGGGAGAATTAGTGATATCTGGCTTTGCAAAAAAGAATCCATTGGCACTCAACTGTAAGAAAGTATTTCCAGAATGTTTTGTATAAAGCAACCCTGTATTAGCAGAAAATCTTGCAGGTTTAGATAAAAATATTTCTGCAGAAGGATTACCAGATAAATTTCCTGATGGGTCAAACATGTCTCCAAATCTTAATTTAGAACGATCTAAAGTGGATTGAGCATAAGTCAAACCTAATCCAATAGCTACATTTGAATACTCATCTCCATCTAAAAATAAATGATATGCAGAATTTATTGTAATAAAATTAGTATTTAATAATCCATTCATTAATTGTTCAGAGATAATCTGTCCACCAATGCCTAAGTAATTAGACTGCTCTTGTGTATTTCGGTTGTACTTTCTGTCCCATCCAACCACTATGGTTTTTGCAAGATTTAGACCACCAATTGATTGGCTTCTAAAATTTGATTGAATACGTTGATCATAAACGCCATTACCAACCGAAGCAGGAGTCAAAAATTGCGCAGCAGCAAAAGGCTGTGATAAAACAATTTCTTGTGCATTTGTTTTAAAAAAAACAATTAGGAGAAGTAATAATATGTAAACTTTTAGTTTCAAACTATTTTAATAAAAGGACAGTGCCAGTTTTAGAATTAGTTTGATTGTTTCTATCCACGTATACAGCAGTCCAATAATAAATATCTGAAGGAAGCATATTCCCATTGAATCTTCCATCCCACCCTATAGATAAATCTCTAGACTCAAAAACTAAATTACCCGATCTACTAAAAATCTTAAAACTAGTCAAAGTGCTTATACCTGCATTGCTAATGATTTTAAGTTTGTCGTTCAAGCCATCTCCATTGGGTGTAAATGCATTGGGAACTTCGAAGATAAATACTGGAGGAGGTGTAATGTTCGCTAATGCCGTTGCAATATTAATTGGTAAAAAATAATTAAGTGCATCTGCGCCTGATAAGCTAATACCATTTATTGTTACAGTTTTCCCATTACCAACCTCTTTTGTATCAAATGTAGCAGAAGCATAATTAATGGTTACAATGTCTGGGGAAATAAAACTTGTACTTGATAAATTAACTGTTGCTGTGGTTGTACCATCATATTGTTTATTGCTTGCAACAGCATTTATGGTTACTGTTTTTGGAGTAATATCCCCAGTCAAACCAGTGGGTTGTGTTACAATATAATTTGCCGAAGGGGCTGTAAAACCTGTCACGGTGATTGGCTTTGAATTACCTACATTTTTATTATTAAAATTGAACGAAGGTGTTCCAGTCACGGGTAAGCCAGCATCTGCTGTTATTAAACCAACATAAGAAACAGTGCCACTGATTGTAGCGTTGGTTGTACCATCATAAATCTTATTTGCTCCAGTAATACCAGTAATACTTAACGATGCTGGTGTAATAACAAAATTACTACCCACATATGTAATATCATAGTTCGCATTCGTCAATGTTCCTTGATTGATTGCATAAGGTCCTACTGGCTCACCTGCAACTCTTGTTAAGGCTCCAGATAATGCATCACCAGTTAATAGTGGAGCACTTAATGTGAATGCATAACTCGATGGATCTGCAGCACCATATA
>JBMOFB010000040.1:0-12817 GCA_049314475.1 Sediminibacterium sp. | reverse complement strand
TACCAGAATTCACTGCAATCGAAAATATTTCAATTCCTGGATGGATCGGAAAACAGGATAAAAAAACAGTAGCAAAAAAAGCCCTCGAATTATTAGATTATTTAGGACTTGCAGATAAACAAGATAAAAAACCGCATCAATTATCTGGTGGAGAGCAACAAAGAATTGCGGTGGCTAGGGCGCTCATTAATCAGCCAGCAATCATTTTTGCAGATGAACCAACTGGCAATTTGGATAGTGAAAACGCCCATGCGATGCATGAATTATTTTTACGTCTAAAAAAAGAATTGAACCAGAGCTTCTTAATTGTAACACACAACGAAGCATTAGCTGCATTAAGTGATAGAACCCTTACTATGAAAGACGGAATTTTTAGATCCTAGGTTTCCAAGGGATGTCTTCTACCCCATTCAAATGACCGATATAACGCGCTAGTGTAAATAAATAATCACTCAAACGATTTAAATATTTAATCACTAAAGTCTCTACAAATAAATCTTCTTCTTGCATATTCACACACCAGCGTTCTGCTCTTCTGCAAACACATCTTGCGACATGCGCAGTAGAAATGGCTTGATGTCCACCTGGAATAATAAATGATTTCATTGGTGCAAGCACTTCGTTCATGGCATCCATTGCCGACTCAAGTCCTGCGATATCTTCTTCTTTTAAATCTGGAATTTTTAATGCAGAATCTTTTTCTGGATCACAAGCTAAACTTGACCCTACTGTAAACAACCTGTCCTGTATTTCTTTTAAATCTGTATTGATTTTTGTGTCCACCACTAAATCATTCAATAATCCAATGAATGAATTCAATTCATCTACAGTTCCGTATGTTTCGATACGAATGTGACTTTTAGGCACTCTTGTCCCTCCTATTAATGATGTTTTTCCTTGATCTCCTGCCTTAGTGTAAATTTTCATAACATTATAACAAAACAAAAGACACTTAGTTCAGTATCAATAAAATTAAATGTGTGTTTGATTCAAGGTATCGGTCTCTACGTTTCCGTCCCTTAAACGAACCACACGGTGCGCATATCGAGCAATGTCCTCCTCGTGTGTTACAAGGATCACTGTGTTGCCCGCAGCATGGATCTTACCGAATAACTCCATCACTTCTGCAGATGTTTTTGAATCTAAATTACCTGTTGGCTCATCCGCTAATAAAATAGACGGATTATTAACCAAAGCTCGCGCAATGGCCACACGTTGAATCTGTCCTCCACTCAACTCATTGGACTTATGATGACTTCTATCTGCAAGACCAACTTTTTCTAAAGCAACTAAAGCCCTTTCTATTCGATCCTTTTTTGGAATACCAGCATATACCAATGGTAAAGCCACATTTTCTGCAGCGGTTAATCTTGGTAATAAATTGAATTGCTGGAATACGAATCCAATTTCTATATTTCTGATGCCTGCTAGTTCATCATCTGACATCGCACTTACATCATGTCCATTTAAATTGTAAGTCCCCGCAGTTGGAGAATCCAAACAACCTAATATATTCATCATAGTACTTTTACCACTACCCGACGGCCCCATCAACGCGACATATTCATTGCGGTTGATATCCAAATTAATCCCTTTTAAAACCGGAATGGCTTGGTTGGCCATATAATAGCTTTTCTGAATTGCTCTAAGTTCAATAACTGATGACATGGTATAATATTTACGAATTTCTTGCTGATACAAATGTACTCTAAAGCACTCAACCCTCCACTTGGTTTTGTTAAAAGGTTAAAACAGGCAACCAAAGGCGATTTTGACCCTTTTTTTGTAAAAATGAAAATATTTTTTGAAAATAGTTGCATAACTAACTAATTTTACGAAAAGCTATACTATGCAACCAACTATAAAGCAGGTCGTGATCCTTGGAAGTGGTGTAATGGGTTCAAGAATTGCATGTCATTTTGCAGGCATTGGCGTGCAAGTTTTATTGTTAGATCGTGTTCAACCTGGCGCTGAGGAAAGTACCAATATTAAAGAAAGAAATAAATTGGTGAACGATGCGCTTCAGTCTGCAATCAAATCAAATCCATCCCCTATTTACACTAGTGCAGTGACTAAAAATATTCGTACTGGAAATTTCACAGACGACATGGCGAAAATTGCGGATGCCGATTGGATTATAGAAGTGGTTATTGAAAGATTGGATATTAAAAAAAGCATTTACGATCAAGTAGAACAATACCGTAAACCAGGTACGCTGGTGAGCTCTAATACTTCTGGTATTCCGATTCATTTAATGGCAGAAGGTCGTTCCGAAGATTTTCAAAAACATTTTTGTGGAACACACTTTTTTAATCCGCCAAGGTATTTAAGATTATTAGAAATCATCCCTACTCCAAAAACAGATCCATCTGTGGTTGATTTTCATATGCACTATGGGGATGTGTTCCTAGGTAAAACAACCGTTTTGTGTAAAGACACACCTGCATTTATAGCCAATAGAGTCGGGGTATTTAGCATGATGAGTGTGTTACACATTATGGAAAAAATGGGCTTAACCATTGATGAAGTTGAATCCTTAACTGGTCCAATATTAGGTCGTCCAAAATCTGCCACATTTAGAACTGCCGACGTGGTTGGTATTGATACTTTGGTAAAAGTGGCTGCTGGTGTTGCAGAAAATTGTCCGAATGACGAAGCAAAAGCAACTTTTAATCTTCCAAGTTGGTTGGAGAAAATGGTAGCACAAAATTGGTTAGGTGATAAAACGGGTCAAGGTTTTTTCAAAAAAGTGAAGACCGCTACTAGTAAAGAAATATTGACTTTAAATTTAGCGACGCTTGAATATGAGCCTCGTAAGAAAACGAAGATGGCTGCAATTGATGCTGCCAAAGCGGTGGATAATTTACCAGCAAGATTAAACCTGTTATACAATTCAAAAGATAAAGCAGGACAATTTATTCAAGCTTTCCATCACAGTTTATTTTCTTATATCAGTCATCGTATTCCAGAAATTAGCGATGAATTATACCGTGTAGATGATGCATTGAAAGCTGGATTTGGCTGGGAGATTGGTGCATTTGAATCTTGGAACGAACTAGGCATTGAATCAGTTTTGAAGGACATGAAAGCAGCAGGCGTTGCAGTCGCACCATGGGTTGAAACAATGGTGGCGAAAGGGTTATCCTTTTATACCACTAAGAATGGTAAGCGTTATTTTTATGATATTGTTACAAGTGATTACGTTTTAATACCAGGTGCGGAGTCCTTTATTATCTTATCTGATTTTAAAGAAAAGACGATTTGGAAAAATAGTGCTTGTAACTTGGTAGATATTGGAGAGGATGTTTTTGGATTTAATTGGAATACCAAGATGAATAGTATTGGTGGAGAAGTATTACAAGGATTGAGTAAAGCCATTCAACTATCCGAAGAAAAAAGTAAAGGCTTGGTGATTGCTAATGAAGGAAATTTGTTTAGTGCAGGTGCAAATGTGGGCATGATTTTTATGTTGGCAATTGAACAAGATTACGAAGAATTAGACATGGCCGTTCGTACTTTTCAAAACACCATGATGCGTGTTCGCTACTCTTCTATTCCTGTTGTGACAGCTCCTCACGGATTGTGTTTGGGTGGTGGATGTGAAATGAATTTACATGCAGACGCTATTTGTGCTGCTGCAGAAACTTATATTGGCTTGGTTGAATTAGGTATTGGTGTGATTCCGGGCGGAGGTGGTACCAAGGAATTGGTATTACGTGCATCCGATGAAATGCATGCAGAAGAACCTGAAACAATTACATTAAAAAATAGATTCCTTCAAATTGCAACTGCTAAAGTGGCTACATCGGCGCATGAAGCAATGGAGATGGGTATTTTTAGAAAAGGACAAGATCAGATTGTACTCAATCAATCCAGAAGAATCGCAAAAGCAAAAGAACAAGTACTTGAATTATTCAACGCTGGTTATACGCAACCTATACAGCGCAATGATATTAAAGTGATGGGTAAAGCTGGACTTGGTGCTTTATACGCAGGTATCAATGGCATGTGGCGTGGTGGTTATGCAACAGATCATGACGCATTAGTTGCTCGCAAATTGGCTTATGTAATGTGCGGTGGAGATCTTAGTGAAGCAACAGTAGTGAACGAACAATATTTATTGAATTTAGAGCGTGAGGCTTTCTTAAGTCTTTGTGGCGAAAAGAAAACTTTAGAGCGCATTCAATCAGTGATCACTTCGGGAAGACCAATTAGAAATTAATAAGTCGTCTAAAGCTTCATCCATACTTGCATAGTCAAAGCTAAATCCTGCTTCAATAATTTTTGATGCACTTACATTTGCACTTTTCAAGATTTCGATACTCATTTCTCCAAGCATTATTTTTAAAATAAAACTTGGCACATGGAATGGGATAGCCCATGTATGAAAACGCCTCGCAATTGCTTTTGTTAAGATTGCATTGTTAACTGGGTCAGGCGCGACTGCATTATAAACGCCAGCAACTTGTTCATTTTCCAATGCAAATAGCATTAAGCGATTTAGGTCTTGCTGATGAATCCAACTCACTACTTGTTTGCCATCTCCCAATATAGCTGCTGCGCCTAGCTTTGCTGGCTTGATGAATTCTGCTAATGCACCGCCCATTTTATTAAATACAATACCAATTCGGATGGTCACTAGTCGAATGCCCATTGCTTTAACTGGATGCATGCTTTCCTCCCATTGTCTACAAGTGTCACCTAAGAAACTTGAATCGACTAAATCTGTTTCTACAAAACCTGATTGTTTACTTTTTTCATTATCCGGACCATACCAACCAATCGCAGATGCAGCAACAATGGCTTTTACTTTATTTGGTTGTTCCTTTAAAGCTTTTACAAGCAATGCAGATGACTCCACACGGCTGTCTAAGATGGCTTTTTTTCTTGCAGCTGTCCATCTTTTGTCCGCTACACCCTCTCCAGCTAAGTGAATGATATAATCTGCCGCAGCAAGAGCAGTAGGATCAATCCAACCTTTATTTAAATCCCATTGCGCAAAAGAAAAATTTAAACGACTGGATTGTTTTTGTTGTCTAGTCAACACTATAACTTGATATCCTTTATTTAATAACAGGTTGGTTAAAGATTGACCAACCATGCCTGTTCCACCTGTAATAAGTATTGTTTGCATACCTAAAGATAAATAAAAAAACCCCGCCTTTTCAGGCAGGGTTCCAACTAAATCAACTGTTCTATAAAAACGATTTTAATCTGGCTTTTTACCATCTAAGAATGAATTGATGGTAGAAATCTGTGTTTGATTGTTTTCATCTTGCTCCACTGTATACTTGCTGTAATAGTTTTCTACCGAAGCCATGGTATTACCAAACAAATCCAGGTTTCTTCTAACATAGGCAGGTACTGCATCAAACTCTACTCCAGGATCTGCTCCATTGTTAATATTGAAAGATAAATTTCTTAATTTTTGAATACGCTCAGCCACTTTGCGTCTTTGCTCTTCTGAATTGTCTAATGACATATCAAAGCTTGAATGCTGTGGTCTATTTTGTGGAGTTACAGATGATTCCTCACGCATCACCAATTGCATGGTTGGTTCTTCTTCGGTATCCATTGCTGCATTTCTAAATGAAGTCTCAATGCTATCAACATTTTCAGGTGCTGCTGTTTCTACTGCTTCTATAACCACATGATTGACAGCTGCCTCAACGAAAATGGAAGTGGTTGGCTCAGTTGTTACTTCTTCTTCTAATTCTGCTTCTGCATAAATATTTACAGGCTTGTTTAATGCAAACTCAGTCTTAAAGCTTGGAACTGCTTCTTCTTCCATATTCAATTCAAATACTTCTGCAATTACTTCTTCTTCAAACGCTTCATTAAAATCTTCTAAAACTATTTCTTGTGATATCACTTCTTCTTCAAATATTGGGCTTGATTCAAAACTTACCGCTGCTTCCTCCTCTTCTTCATAATCAGGTGTTGAAACATATACATGACTCATTTCAGGCATTTCAAACTCTTGCATTGTAGGTGCTAATTCATCGACTGTAATTTCAACAGCATCCTCTGTTATTTCAACTTCTTCTACTGTTAATTCAGCTTCTGGAACTTCTGCCTCTTCTGCAGTTGGCTCGTTCGCTACCACAGATGCAGTTGGTTCAATTGCTGGAGTTTGGTCTGCTTGTTCTAATTGATCTGATTGTAAAGTCATCATTATTTTTTCTTCTAATGGTGCTTCTACTTCCTTCACTGCTTCTTTTTTGAATGGATCTTTATGTTCAAATCCAGTTGCAATTAAAGTAATGCCTAATTTATCCCCTAAGGTTTCATCATAACCCATGCCCATAATCACATCACTATGTTCACCTGTGCGAGCACGTAAAATAGTATTAATAGCTTCTAACTCATCCATACTACATTCATATTCCCCTTCGGCACTATTGATATTTAATAAAATCCATTTTGCTCCTTTGATGTCATTGTCATTTAACAATGGTGAATTCAAGGCTTCTTCGATGGCCCTTTCTGCTCTATTTTCTCCAGCAACTTCTGCCTTTCCTAAAATTGCAACACCACCGTTCTTCATAACAGTACAAACATCTGCAAAGTCTACGATGATATGACCGCGGCTATTGATCACGTCTGTAATACATTTTGCTGCAGTTGCTAATACATTATCTGCTTTGGTAAATGCTTCCTTCATTTTTAAATTGCCGTATTGAACGCGCAATTTGTCATTTGAAATCACCAATAAAGTATCTACATATGGTTTCAATTCGTTGATACCTTCTTCGGCTTGTTTTTGACGACGTGGTCCTTCAAAACCAAATGGAGTTGTTACAATCCCAACAGTCAAAATGCCTAAATCTTTACAAATTTTTGCAATGATTGGTGCACCCCCTGTTCCAGTCCCACCGCCCATTCCAACTGTGATGAACGCCATTTTGGTATTCACTTCTAAAATTCTTTTGATCTCTTCTAAAGATTCTTCGGTGGCCATTTTACCTACAGAAGGATCCGCACCAGCACCCAAACCTTGGGTCAAATGTGGTCCTAATTGAATTTTGTTAGGCACAAGACTTTGTTCGATTGCCTTAGAATCTGTGTTGCATATGATAAAATCTACCCCTTCAATATCTTGTTGGAACATGAAGTTAACGGCATTGCTTCCCCCGCCGCCAACACCAAGAACTTTGATGATGGATGATTTTTGCTTAGGTAAGTCAAATTGAATCATTCGGAATTGTTTTTGTAGATAGGTTAGTTAGTCGTAATTGGGTCTAAATTACTAGATTTCAATCGATTATGTTTGATAAGTTATAAACGATATGTGGGTAATTTTATGCTAAAGGTTTGTCTTCTTCTTCGTTAAAAATCTCGATTAAGTTGTTCTTGAAACGATCCCAGAACTTACTTTTTCTTTTTTCAATTTGTTCCTCTGAAACAGTGGTTACAACTTGTTGTGGATTTGTTCTTTGATTCGTATTAGTTGATGGTTGATTTGCAACTGCCGCATTTACCGTCAACGCTCTAGGCACTTCCACTCTTTTATGTGTTTCTGTAAACACTTTATAGTTTTGTTCGTAATCGTTATAACCTTTTAAAATCAAACCAATACATGTTGCGTACATTGGTTTTTTTAATTCGTCAATATGATTCGGTGCTAGATGTTCATTTGGCAATCCAATTCTTGCATTCAAACCGGTGATATATTCCGTTAATTGAATCAAATGTTTTAATTGAGAACCGCCACCAGTTAAAATCACACCACCATTTAACATACGGCTATCCAATCCAACTTGCTTTAAATGATACGTCACAAAATCAAGTATTTCACTCATTCTAGCTTGTATAATTGCAGCTAAATTCTTTACACTAATTTCTTTTGCAGGCATCCCTTTTAAACCAGGGATTGTTACATAAGCATTTGCTTTTGCTTCGTCAGACAATGCACTTCCAAACTGCACTTTCATTGCTTCAGCTTGACTTTTTAATACACCCAATCCCATTCTAATATCATTGGTGATGTTTTCTCCTCCAAATGGAATCACAGCAGTGTGCTTTAAAATTCCTTCGTAGAATACCGCAAGGTCGCTTGTTCCTCCACCGATATCTAAAATTGCAACACCCGCTTCCATATCGATATCACTCATAACAGCACTAGCAGATGCCAATGGCTGAAGTACTAAATCTTTTGTGATCAATCCACTTCGCTCTACAGAACGATTGATGTTGCGAATGGCATTTCTGTCTCCTGTGATGATGTGAAAATTGGCACCAACTTTAACCCCATTTACCCCAACCGGGTCTTTAATATTTTGGTTATTATCCACATGAAACTCTTGAGGAATCACATCAATAATTTGATCTCCTGCTGGAATAAATGTTTTTCTTTGGTTATTGATCAATTGCTCAATTTCCCAAGCCTGAATCTCGTTTTCAGCATCCTGTCTTACTTGATCTCCTCTTGTTTGTAAACTCTTAATATGATGACCGGCAATACCCACATACACTTCGTGGATTTCTAAATCTGGATTGCTTGTATGACAATTTTGTAATGCTTGTTGGATAGCCTTGATGGTTTGATCAATATTTAATACTTGACCATGTTGAACTCCATTACTGTTTGCACGACCAAATCCAAGGATTTCTAATTTCCCAAATTCATTCTTTCTTCCGGCAATCGCTGCAATTTTTGTTGTGCCAATGTCAAGACCCACAATGATGGGTGAATCGTTCTGACTCATTTTTATAGGTTTTAGTTGTTAGTTGTTCTTAGTTGGAGACTTCAACTTCTTAGGCATTAAAGCCTTAGCAGTCTTATTCTTTTTAATTAACGAATTATTTTTTGGTTTATTGTTCTTTTTAGGCTTTGATTTGACCACTTTTGCTTGAACTTTTTTCTTAGAGGAAGCAGTTTCCAATTTGGGCTTCGCCAATTTTGCAGGAACAGCTTTATTTACTTTGACAGGTAGTGTTCTTGATGGAGCTATTGATGCGGGACTGGCTGAGTCCATCAAAACAGGTGCAGCTTTCACTGCGCTATCTGTAATTATAACAGGCGCTTGCATCATTAAAGTAGAATCACTTATCTGCAACTTAAAATCACCCGAAAATTGAATCGGCTGTAATCCTTTTTTTAAAGCAACTATTTGGTGATTGAATCTGCAATCAATGTATTGGTAGGCATTGATTCCAGAGGGCACCCATACATTTTTATAGAAAGTAAATAAACGGTTTAATTTATCCTCTAGTTGATCGACCGTTCCCAATAAAACAAGATGATCACCGAGTGTTGGTACCATTTCAAAAGTCCCATTTGGCTCTATATTCACTTGCGCTACTTGTGCCATAAAAAAACTATCTTTTTGAATGGTCTTTGCAAAAAATAATACATCTTTTAACAAGGCGCTATCCGGTTTTGATAATTTCGGCTGGTCTGTCGGAAAACCTGTAAATACAGGAAGATTCAATACCGTCAATTGTTTCAAAGGCAATCTTATACCCTCATTGTCAATATAAAATGAAGTCCCACTTGCTGTAAACACTCGAGCAATTGGAATTCTTTGTTCAATTTTAACTTCTAATACCAATTGATTATTGATAAAAAATTCGGCATTTTTTATCCACTCTGTTTTTTCAATAAATTGTTCTAGCTGCGTCAAATTTATTTTCTCAATAGCTAACCCCACTTGAATACCTTGATCGTTTAAAATAGCTCTAATTGCAATTTCATCCATGAATAAAGCTTGAGCACTTTCCCCCACTAATTCAACTTGTATATCGGTTAATTGCTTTGCACTCTTGGCCTTCCATGAAACTACAAAAAGCATAATTAGGCCTGCAGCACCGATGCTCCAAATAATTCTAATCGCTATTTTTTGCCATTGTTTCATGTACTACTTTGTAAGGATCTCTTGAATTTGATTAATGCATACATCTATATCACCTGCTCCAGCCATCACGATTAGTTTATCTTCTGTTGTTGCAGCCCAAGCCATGAGTTGTTCTTTAGACATGACTTGCTTTTTTTCAATCGTCATTGTTGATAATAACATATCACTTGTTACACCTGGTATTGGTAATTCTCTTGCCGGATAAATAGGTAATAAAATAACTTCATCTGCTTGATCCAATGTGGCCGAAAAACCAGCTGCTTGGTCTTGTGTTCTACTATACAAGTGTGGTTGAAAAACTAAAACCATTTTTTGGTTTGGAAAGATGCTTTTTACACCACTAATTAATGCGCTTAATTCTTCGGGATGATGCGCGTAGTCGTCTATCAAGACCTTATTTGCTGTTTTAACTTTATACTCAAAACGACGTTTCACGCCTTTGAAGTCTGCCACAGCAGCTATAATTTTATTATCTTCTATTCCAAGACTCAGTGCAATTGCGATGGCAGCTGTTGCATTTTCTACATTGTGCAAACCGCCCATATTCAATACCACATTTTTAAGTACCCCATTTGGATGTACTAAATCAAAAATATAAGTACCATCCACTACGCTTAATGCACTTGTATGATAGGCCGCGTTTTCTTGGTTATAGCTATAAGTTGCGATTGTTTTATCCGTTGCACTTGTATCCACTGTTGTGCCTAGTTTCTGAATCAAAATACCTCCAGGTTTTATTTTATCTGCATATTGTCCAAATGCTTTTAACACTTCTTCGGCAGTGCCATAAATGTCTAAATGGTCTGGATCAACAGCTGTGATAACAGCAATATTAGGAGATAATTTTAAAAAGCTTCTATCGTATTCATCTGCTTCAACAACCACTACATTTTTTTCGTGACTCCAGAAATTGGTATCATAATTAGATGCGATTCCTCCTAAAAATGCATTGCAACCATACCCCGTATGTCTTAAAATATGAGCAGTCATCGAAGTGGTAGTCGTTTTGCCATGCGTGCCTGCAATCCCAATTGTAAACGCATTTTCTGTAACCCATTGTAATACATCGCTTCGCTTTACCACTAAATAAGCATTGTCTCTATAATAGTTCAGCTCTTTATGTTCTGCTGGTATAGCTGGTGTATAAACAATGACAGTGGCCTCTTTATCCATTTGATTCAAATCATCCTCAAAATGTATTTGAATACCCTCTGCTATTAAACTATCGGTCAAAGCAGTTGGTGTTTTATCGTAACCAGATACAATAACCCCTTGTGTATTAAAATATCTTGCTAAGGCGCTCATACCAATACCGCCAATGCCAATAAAATAAATACGTTTCAAGTGCGTTAATGGATTCATATCTTTTGTTCTATTTAGATGCTATTTCATGAATAATTTCTGCTGCTATCAACTGATCTGCATTTTTCCAAGCAAATGATTTAATCTTTGTTTCCATCTCTTTTAAGATAGATTGATTCGCCATTAATTTTTCAATCATTGGAAGTAAATCATTGATCACATTTTTATCTGCAATCATTTGTGCCGCATGTTCTTTCACCAATATTTCTGCATTATAGGTTTGGTGATCTTCCGCTGCATGTGGATAGGGAACAAAAATGCATGCTTTCCCTGTCATTGAAATTTCCGCAACGGCCATGGCACCTGAACGACTCACCACCATATCTGCTGCGGCATAGGCCGCACTCATGTCATTGATGAAACTGTCTACATATACATTCCCAAATGGACTAGCTGCAGCTTTATACATTGCAGCATTCGGCTTGCCGGTCTGCCAAATTAATTGCAGTCCCATCTTTTCAAATGCAGATAAATTTTGCTGAATGGCTTGATTCATAGATGCTGCTCCCAAGCTTCCGCCAATAATTAATAATGTCTTATGATTGGGTAATAAACCAAATTGTAGTAATGCAGCCTCTTTTTCTACTGTTCCTTCAGCAATGTTTTGTCTAACAGGGTTACCTGTGATTTGAATCTTTTTAAATGGGAAGAATTGTTCCATCCCTTTTGTGCCAGTAAATATTTTAATTGCACGCTTGCCTAACCATTGATTGGCTTTTCCAGCAAATGCATTTGCTTCGTGTATAAAAGTTGGTATACCTTTTGTTTGTGCATACTTTAAAACTGGAAAACTCGAATAACCCCCTACTCCAAAAACAGCATTTGGTTTAAATTGATTGAAAATGGTTTTAACTTGAATAAAACTTTTAATCAACTTAAATGGTAAAGTTAGATTCTTAAAAATATTTTGTCGATTAAATCCCGCAATGGTTAATCCAATAATTTGATATCCAGCTTGTGGTACTTTTTCCATTTCCATTTTCCCCTGAGCACCAACAAATAAAATACTAGCATCAGGCTGTAACTTCTGTATAGCCTGCGCTACAGCAATAGCTGGAAAGATATGTCCGCCTGTTCCACCACCAGCAATGATGATGCGCAAAGGAGTATGTACTTGATTAGGCATTTGCAGGCTCAATATTTTCGTTAGAAATTTCAATCTCTGTTTCAACCGGTGCCTTACCTTCCATTTGCTCCACGTTTCTTGCAACACTTAATATCAATCCAATGGAGCAACAAGTAAATATAAATGAGCTTCCGCCCATACTTAACAAAGGTAAAGTCACACCTGTCACTGGGACAATTGCTACATTCACCGCCATATTGGCAACAGCTTGAATGATTAATGTAAAGCTTAATCCAAGCGCCAAAAAAGCACCAAATGCATAAGGGCACTTTCTAAAAATGCGAATACACCTAAATAAAAATACCAGATAAATAAAAATAATAAATGCGCCGCCTAATAATCCATACTCTTCTATAATCACTGCATATATAAAATCATTGTATGCCTGTGGTAAAAAATTTCTTTGTTGACTATTCCCTGGACCTAGTCCAACAAAAATACCACCGTTTGCAATCGCTATTTTTGCTTGTTG
>JBMOFB010000039.1:0-13077 GCA_049314475.1 Sediminibacterium sp. | reverse complement strand
GTGCATGAAAAACTTTCCCACTCATGCCAAAAGAGACTAGTGCAGTATTGATCATGTATTAAAGATAAAAAATCTTAGGGGTTATTTAAAAACAAAATCCCCCTGATTACTCAGAGGGATTTTTGAAAATATTAAAATGGTACTATCCTGCAACTTGCTTTCTGATGATATTCAATGCACCACCTGCTTTAAACCACTCAATTTGTTGTTGGTTATAAGTATGGTTGGCATGAATGCTATCGCTACTGCCATCTTTATGTGTTAACACTAAAGTCAAAGGTGTGCCAGGAGTGAAATTGGTTAAACCAATCACATCAATACTATCATCTTCCTGAATTTTATCATAGTCTGCTTTGTCGGCGAATGTTAACGCCAACATACCTTGCTTTTTCAAGTTGGTTTCGTGGATACGTGCAAAAGACTTTGTCAATACCACGCGAACACCTAAATGTCTTGGCTCCATTGCAGCATGCTCACGAGAACTTCCTTCTCCGTAGTTTTCATCTCCTACTACAATTGTTCCAATACCGGCAGCTTTGTATGCTCTTTGCGTATTAGGAACTGTATCGTAATTGCCATTCAATTGACTTTTTACATTATCTGTTTTTTCGTTGAAGAAGTTCAAAGCACCAATCAATAAGTTATTCGAAATATTATCTAAGTGACCACGGAACTTTAACCATGGGCCTGCCATAGAGATATGGTCTGTGGTACATTTTCCTTTAGCCTTGATCAATAATTTCAATGATTTCAAATCTGTACCTTCCCATGCTGCAAAAGGATCCAATAATTGTAAACGCTTAGATGCTGGATCAACTGCTACAACTACTTGTGAGCCATCTTCTGCTGGTGCTTGGAAACCTGCATCTTCCACTGCGAATCCTCTTACTGGTAATTCATCACCTGTTGGAGCGTCTAATTTAACTTGTTCGCCTTTATCGTTGGTTAATGTGTCTGTTAATGGATTGAAAGTTAAATCACCCGCAATCGCAAGTGCAGTAACAATTTCAGGAGAACCTACAAACGCGTAAGTGTTTGGATTACCATCCGCACGCTTTGCAAAGTTTCTGTTGAAAGAATGTACAATTGTATTTTTTTCTTTTTTCTCTGCACCTACACGCTCCCACATACCAATACAAGGTCCACATGCATTTGCAAATACTTTTGCACCAATTTGGCTGAACACGTCTAAGAAACCATCTCTTTCAATGGTATACCTTACTTGCTCAGAACCTGGTGTGATCATGTATTCTGCCTTAGTTGTCAATCCTTTTTCGGATACTTGTTTTGCAAGACTTACTGCACGGCTAATATCTTCATAAGAAGAGTTGGTACAACTTCCAATTAAACCTACTTCAATTTTTGTTGGCCATCCGTTTGCTAAAGCCACTTCCTTCATTTTAGAAATTGGAGTCGCTAAATCTGGCGTGAATGGTCCGTTTAAGTGTGGCTCTAAAGTGTTTAAATCAATTTCAATCACTTCGTCGAAATACTTTGATGGATCAGCATATACTTCTGGATCTGCAGTTAAGTTTGCTGCAACCGTATCTGCTAAAGCAGCTACGTCTGCACGTCCGGTAGATGTTAAATAACGGCTCATGCTTGCATCGTAACCAAATGTAGAGGTGGTTGCACCAATCTCCGCACCCATATTACAAATGGTTCCTTTACCTGTACAACTCATGCTTGTAGCACCTTCACCAAAATATTCAACAATCGCACCAGTACCACCTTTTACAGTTAAGATACCAGCTACTTTTAAAATCACATCCTTAGGAGCAGTCCATCCATTTAACTTTCCAGTTAATTTGATACCGATTAATTTAGGCCACTTTAATTCCCATGCCAATCCTGCCATCACATCACAAGCATCTGCACCGCCCACACCAATTGCCAACATACCTAATCCACCTGCATTCACAGTATGCGAATCGGTACCTATCATCATACCACCTGGGAAAGCATAGTTTTCTAAAACCACTTGGTGAATGATTCCTGCGCCTGGTTTCCAAAAACCTAAACCATATTTATTAGACACAGAAGCTAAGAAATCATACACTTCTTTACTTTCTGTTGTCGCAACTTGTAAATCTTGTTTTGCTTCTACTTTCGCAGAGATCAAGTGGTCGCAATGCACCGTACTTGGTACAGCCACTTTTGGACGACCTGCTTGCATAAATTGTAATAATGCCATTTGCGCTGTGGCATCCTGCATGGCTACACGGTCTGGTGCAAAATCAACATAAGAACCACCTCTTTGGAAGCTTTCTAATTTTTGATCACTATGTAAATGGGAGAATAAAATTTTCTCAGATAAAGTGAGTGGACGGCCCAACATATCACGAGCTGCTTCTACTTTTGCTGGCATTTCAGCATACATTTTTTTGATCATTTCGATATCAAAAGCCATAGTTGTTAATTTTAGGTGTTAAATCTGATGCAAAGGTAAGCGAAAATGACCCTCGGCGCAATCAAAAAATGCACTTTATGTCCACTTTTTTTGCTAGATTTGGGCATAGCTTTAAACAATTAGAAATGCAAAAATTGAGAGATTTTTTAGAATTACACGCTTTTGGGGTTTGCTCAGCCATCGGGGAGCGATTGGGTATTGCTAGTTCTAAAATAAGAATGTGGTTTATTTATATCTCTTTTTTAACCTTCGGATCTCCTGTCATCATTTACATGGTGTTGGCATTCTGGAGAAGCATGAAGCATTATATCCTTTTAGGAAAGCGCAATCCACTAAAATACTAGGCAATTAATTTCATCACAGTTCTAACAAAATTAGATTTGTGGCATTTTTACAAAACTGCTTTACGTAAGCGCACTAATTTTTCCAACAAGGGTTCCAATAATTCCAGTTTCAACATATTCGCGCCATCGCTTTTTGCATTGGCTGGGTTAGGATGCGTTTCAATAAACAATCCGTCCGCGCCAGTTGCAATAGCTGCTTTTGCGATGGTTTCAATTAAACTTGGATTACCACCAGTGATACCAGAAGTTTGATTAGGTTGTTGTAAAGAATGCGTACAATCCATAATGACTGGCACATTATTTTCGGCCATTGCAGGGATATTTCTGTAATCTACCACCAAGTCTTGGTAGCCAAATGTATTGCCTCTTTCGGTCAACATCACTTTTTCGTTGCCTGCTAATTTAATTTTATCAACTGCAAACTTCATAGAAGCACCACTTAAAAATTGACCTTTTTTAACGTTCACAATTTTACCTGTTTGAGCAGCTGCTACTAATAAATCGGTTTGACGACAAAGAAAGGCAGGGATTTGTAATATATCAATGAACTGTGCAGCAATCGCAGCTTCTTCGTGCGCATGAATATCAGAAGTCGTGGGTACATTGTAGGTTGCACCTACTTTTTTGATCAATTCCATTCCAGTATCATCACCTATCCCCGTAAATGAATTTGCACTGGTACGATTTGCTTTTCGGTAGCTTGCTTTAAAAACATAGGGGATACCTAAATTCTTACAGATGGTAGAAACCTTGTCTCCAATCTCCATTACCAATGCCTCATCCTCAACCACACAAGGTCCAGCGATTAAGAAAAATTGATTAGGATCGTAAGATTGTGCTTTGAATAAATCTTGTAAATAGTGAGGTATCATAAGGGATGTTTTGCAAGGACAAAGTTAATGGAATTATAGTATCATTTTTTCAAACTCAAATCGGCAAGGTTCTTTTATCTATTAAGGACAATGTGTTATCCAGCGCTTCAATCATGCCTTTATTTACTATGCTTCCATTTGAGTTGTAAGGACAAACCTGTTTGTTGATAAGCATCAGGCTTCATTGGAGCAATTTGCATACTTAAATTATTACTCACATCAAATTCTTTTAAGTGGGCAGATACAGATGCATCCACTACATTGATACCCCAAGCAAGAATAAACCACATAATAGATAAGTCTCTATTTTTTCTGAATATATTTCGGTAACTCTGAAGTGAACCAGCGCTTAAATTGATTAATGTAGGATCTATCTTACCCACATTGGAGTTGTCTCCATTGGCTTCTAGTATTCTTGCTTCATAGGCAAATTTTGTTTTTGCATACAAATCGGTATTGTATACATAGGCGACCACCGGCACAGATATAACGCCGTAAACCAATGGAATTTTCCAATATTGTTTATTGTATACTTGGCCAAGTCCAGGCAAAATAGCAGAACGATTGGTTGCCTTTTTAGGGGAATGTTTTACGTAATTGATCGTACTATCTTGCGCCCACAAGGTTTGTTGCAAACACAACAAAAACAATATGGTATAGCAACTTTTCATCTAGCTAATACTTACTTGCATTGCGTCTAGGATCTTGTTCAAAGCATTTAAATCATTGTAGCTAATAGTGATTTTGCCCGATCCGTTTTTTTGATGGTGTAATTGAACCTGTGCACTAAAATGGTCTTTCAATTTATTTTCCAACCTTAGGTAAACAGGTGAAAGCTGATTTTGTGCACTTGCAGTAGTTGTATTTTTAGTTCCAGCAGCTGGCGTCAAATTTTTTATAAGTGCCTCCGTTTGACGGACTGTTAAACCTTTTTCTATGATTTCTTTCAACAAGAAAAGTTGTTTATCCACTTCTTTGCCAATCAATAATTTTGCTAAACTTACACTTAAGCTTCCGTTTCTGAGTGCTGCTTGAATTGCAGGTGGTAATTCTAATAATCGAATATAGTTAGACACAGTAGAACGATCTTTACCCATACGCTCAGCAACTTGCTCTTGGGTATAGTTTAATTCGTCCATCATTCTTTGATAACTCAAAGCCACTTCGATTTCGTTTAAGTCGACTCTTTGTAAGTTCTCTAATAAGGCGAGTTCTAATAATTCTTTATCATTTCCTAGTCTTATATAAGCAGGAATATCTGTTAATCCGGCAATTTTTGCAGCACGAAATCTTCTTTCTCCAGCAATCAATTGGAACTTGCCATTGGTTAATTGTGCTACAGTAATTGGTTGAATCAAGTCATGCATCTTCAAAGACTGAGCCAATTCTTGCAAAGCTTTTTCATCAAAGTCTTTCCTTGGATTCTTAGGATTGACAATGATATTGGTCAAAGCAATCCTGTTAATAGCAACTGCTTTTTCAATCGCAGCTGGTTGAACTTTTCCTGCAGGGTTTTTATACTCTGCATCCATATTCTGTAATAAAGATCGAAGTCCTTTACCAATTAAATCTTTGTTAGGTGTGCTTTTACTCATAGTACTAATCTATTATTCTATCGGCATTACTCATATTGGTCATGCCATTTTTCTGTAAAATTTCTTTCGCTAAATTTAAATAATTCACTGTGCCCTTGCTATCTGCATCATATAAAATAACCGGCTTACCTACACTTGGTGCTTCGCTCAATCTGGAATTACGATGAATGATTGTAGAGAATACCATTTCATCAAAATGCTTTCGGACTTCACTCACCACCTGATTGCTTAATCTAAGTCGACCATCATACATGGTCATCAAGATACCTTCTATTTGTAAATCAGGATTTAACCTACTTTGAACAATTTTGATCGTGTTTAATAATTTACCTAAACCTTCTAAAGCAAAGAACTCACATTGAACAGGAACAATTACACTGTTAGAGGCAACCAATGCATTGACAGTAATGAGTCCAAGGGATGGTAAACAGTCAATGATGATAAAATCATATTGATCGTCTATGGCAGCGATTAAGGTTTTTAAAACGTTTTCTCTATTTGGAAAATGAACCAATTCTATTTCTGCACCAACTAAGTCAATATGTGAAGGGACAAGGTCTAGATGGGGAATTTCTGTTTTTAAAACAACATCTGACAATGGGCTACCATTGATCATTGAATCATAAAGGCTGGTAGTGATATTATGCAAGTCAAATCCAACTCCAGTAGTGCTATTTGCTTGAGGATCAGCGTCAATTAAGAGTGTTCTGTATTCTAAAACAGCCAAACTTGCCGCAATATTGATGGCCGAAGTGGTTTTACCCACACCTCCCTTTTGATTTGCTATCCCAATAATTCTTGCCATATAAAACCTCCTTAATTTGCTCCAAAAATACGGCATAAATAGTAACAATTTGGCTTAATTTTACACCTTAATCCGAACTATGAAGAACCCCGTTTTTGTATTTGTCCTCATTACTTTCTTGATTTTGATTGATTTTTACATCTTCCATGTCTTAAAAACCATGCTAAATGGAGCTAGTGTAGGCATAAAAACAGCTGTGACTTACGGCTATTGGTTTGTTTGTATTGCGAGTTTGGGTTCTTTTTTACTTTTTCCATTTATTGTGAATCCTTATTTTAGACAATATATTTTTTCGATTGGCATTGGTTGGGTCATTGCCCAAATGACCCTGGTCGTATTTTTTTTGGTAGATGATTTAAGGAGGGGTGCATTTTGGACAGTAGGGCAGGTAGCTTCCACAGCGGGTGCGAAATTCATGAATACAGAGCAAGGTATTCCTAGATCAGCTTTTTTAAATTGGCTGGGTTTAGGGGTGGCTTCCTCCTTATTTTTTTCTTTACTATATGGTTTTGGCAATAAATACAAATACCAATTGGTGCATAAAAAAGTTACCATCAAAAATTTGCCTGCTGCATTCAAGGGTTTTAAAATTATCCATTTAAGTGACATTCATAGTGGTAGTTTAAAAGAAAAATCTGCGGTCCAAAAAGGGATTGATTTAATTCAACAACAAAAAGCCGACTTGATTCTTTTTACAGGGGATTTAGTGAATGACAAGGCAACTGAAATGCAAGATTGGAAGGAGGTTTTTGGTCAATTAACTGCTTCAAAAGGGGTATACAGTTCATTAGGCAATCACGATTACGGGGACTATGTGCAATGGCCTACTCAGGATGCAAAGGCAGAAAATTTAGCCGCTTTAAAAGCAGTCCATGCTTCGATGGGTTGGACATTATTAATGAATGAGCATGTCACCATTGAAAAGGGTGGTGCTCAAATTAAATTAGTGGGCATTGAAAACTGGGGCGCAAAAGCTAGATTCCCTAAATATGGTCAATTGGATAAAGCCTTAGAGGGAGTTGATCCTATGGAGGTGATTATTTTGTTGAGTCATGACCCAAGTCATTGGGAGGCGCAAGTGATTCCTGAATTTCCTCAAGTAGACCTGATGCTATCTGGACACACACATGGTATGCAATTTGGATTAGAAAACCCTTATTTTAAATGGAGTCCAGTGCAATGGGTCTATAAGCAGTGGGCAGGATTGTACCAACAAGGGGAGCAGCAATTGTATGTTAACAGAGGGTTTGGATTTTTAGGCTATCCGGGTAGAGTAGGAATCATGCCAGAAATAACTTTATTGGAATTAGTATAATATTATAAAACATACAAGCTAAAATGTAACATTTGGTATGGATGGTACGTTGTAACTTTATATCCTCCAACAAAATAATTTATTATGAAAAAGTTTATTCTATTCGCTTTATTACCTCTTGGAATTTATGCAGAGGCCCAAGAAAAAATTGGCATCGGCATCAAAGTGGGTCAAAATTTAACGAGTGTGAATTCAGTGGCTGTAGATAGGCACGCTGCATCCTACCATGGTGGACTTACTTTTCAGATTGGATTGACAGACAAAATAAGCTTAGTGCCCGAAGTGTTACTATCGCAAACTAAATTATCCACGAATCCTTCTATCATGGATGTATTAGGAGATAATAGTTTGAAGCCAGAGACCTATCATTTGAACTATCTAATGATACCTTTATTAGTACAGGTGAAGCCCTTTCCTATACTCGCATTGCATGCAGGCCCACAGTATGGCATATTAATAGACCAAAGCAAAGACGGCAAAGAAAATGCACAACTTGCATTTAAGCAAGGTGAATTCTCATTTGTTGGGGGCGCTAAAGTCAACCTTGGTGGCTTCTTTTTATATGGAAGATATGTTGTCGGCTTACAAGACATCAGCGAATTACAAGATCAAGCTAAGTGGAAAACAACACAATGGCAATTAGGTTTAGGTTTAAACTTATTTGGCTTTTAATGCTTGTTTAAATTCAATCATAAATTGATTGAATTGCTTTTGTTCCTCAATTTGCTGAATGATAAAACTATTGTCATTTAAGTCGCCCACAATTGCATTCATTTCGGCTTGATTTTCGTACACCATTTTCCTAAATGGATTGGTATAATCTTTTTCTCTTGAGCTTTTTATTTTTATTGTAATCTCTTCTTTGATGGCTTGATAACGATCCAACCATTCATTTAATTTTTTACCACTCATTCCACTTATGGAAGTTCCTTCAATGAACTCAAGGCAATATAATCCATGCAAATTCTTCTTTGCTTGATACTTTTCTGTTTGAGTTTGATAAAATTGGTGCACCTCATCCCAACTATTTAATTTGTCTGATTTAATTTGTTGAAGCATCGATTGAACCGATTTGGTAGGGATGAGCTGCCCTCCAATATTACTCCATTCAAGGGCAACACCAGTTGTCTTGATGGCTTTGATCTTAGCAGATAAACCCTTTAATCCGTTTTGGGTCAGTTTAATCATCAATTGATCCATACCATACATGAAAATCATTTTTTCAAAAATGGCAAAAGCGTCATAACATTTGATCAATCTAGTTTTACGTTTACTATTTTCAAATCCATCCACAAATACCTCTAATTGATCTATTTCTTTTTTAGTTTTTGTGTTGAGTAGTTTACAACCTAATTGTAATAATTGATCCTCTTCAATAAGTATTGATTTTTTTTCTTTTAATAGTTGTGCTTTAGCAACCGCTTTAGCAATGATTGCCCTGCCATTGATTAATTCATTGACACTGTCTGGTGCCAAATAATTGTATTCAAAATATTGGTCTATATTTTTTCTTTTGTCCCTGTCTTGGTACTTCCAAGCATTTCTTGCCAATGCATAAAAATTGTATAAAAACCAATAGCCAGGCATCACCAATAATTCATCATTTATTGTATCATTACTAATTAGTGAAAATGGAATTGGAATATTTAGTTCGTGATGGTAATCTCCTTTGTTTAATATAGTAAAGCTTGAAAAAATAGAATTGTGCTTAATACTCACACATAATCCTGGCCAGAACCCCCTTCCCATAATCACTTCGCCGTCTGCCCCACGACTATTGTGATTGGATCCCAGGGTGGCACCAGCGGCAATATTACTTTGCCCCATCAATAATGCTGCACATAGAAAGGAATTATTATGGTGCTGTTCGTGTGCTGGATAAATTAAAGAGTTCAATACTTCACAACAAGAGATGGTGGCATTTTGTCCTAAATAGGAGTTAATTAATCTTGCACCATATTTTAATTGTGAATAATCCGACATGATAAAACGAACTGCTTTGATGCCATAAAATATTTTACACCCAAATCCTACAATTCCATTTACCAATTCAGACCCTTCACCAATTTGTGTCTTGGCAATTTCATTGGAATTGATAGTGACATTCTTAATTTTATTAGCACCTTTTAAATAAGCGTCTGTACCAATCCAAGTATCTTTAATGATACTACAATTTTTGATGACAGACCTATCTCCAATTTTTCCATAATAGCCACGCTTATCATCAAATTGTTTTTCTGTCAATTCAATGAATTTTTCTTGTAATACTTTATCCTGTCTATTTCTGGTCCATAAGTAAGCATCTGCTGCCGTCATGCCATTAAAAGGAAGGACTTTTCGGCCTGTATTTTCATTGCATAATTCTAACCAAATTCTTACCGACTCTGGTTCTCCTTTTTTTAGTATCCCATTACCAAATTTTGCATGGTTGGTTGTTACCAATTCATTGACGTTATTGATAATGACTTCGTCTCCAATAATATAATGAGATAAGTAGTTCACACTATGAATGGCAACATTATTACCAAAATCTGAACTAATGATTGTAGAATTATATAGACCAACAGGTACCGTTAAATCACTATAACAAAGACAGGTGGTCTCTAAATTACCAATACGCACCAATCCGAAAAAGGAACAGTTTTTAACCAATTCTGGATTAAAGGCATTGGATACCAATAGTTTTGACCAGTCGTCACTTGAATTTCCGTTGCGCACTAAAATTTCAATTTCTAATGCAGTAAGTGAGCGGTATTGTATACCACTTCTATTTTGTTGATTGCGTAAATAGTACTCGTCTTTCCCTTTTGGAAGGTCTTGTATAAAACCGTATCCTAATTGTTGAAGTGCTACTTTCTTAATTTCATTCATAGTCTTTACTAATTATTTGAACATGGTAGGATGCATTTCATCCCAACCGGTTGCTTTTTGATATTGATGTGCAATATTTAAAATAGTCCCTTCGTCAAATAATTTTCCTACAAAACTAATACCAGTAGGAAGTTGCCACTTTGCATCTAATCCAGTTGGCACACAAACCACAGGATGGCCTGTTAAATTGGTAATGGCTGACTGATTACCTCCACCTCTGGAAGGACAAATAATGGCATCATATTGTGAGATGACATCATTGACTTTTTGCATGAGTATTGTTCTATGTCTTTGCGCATTGATATACTCTACTGCAGGAACAAACCTAGAGGTTCTAAATGAATTTGGCCAATCATTTTTTGTTTGTCTTGTTAACGCATCATCTAATCCTGAACGTGTCATTTCGTCAAATTGTGCAGCACATTCTGCGCCAATCACAATGTCCATGATATTAAACTGATACACGCCACTATCTGGAAAATTAATAGGGATTAACTCAATACCCATTTTTCTAAATTGCTTCAACACTTCAAACTCTGAACGGTTGGTATCTTTTATCTTATCAAAATAGTTTTTAGCGTAGGCAATTTTGTAAGTTTTTAAATTTGTTTTTGGGGCGTAATTGAAGGGCATATCTACGGCAGATCCGTCCTTGCCGTCTGTACCATGTAAATAATTAAATACAATGGCAGCATCATTGGCAGAACGTGTAATAGGTCCTACTTTATCTAAACTATAACTTAATGCCATGGCACCTGAGCGGCTAATGCTTCCAAAGGTTGGTCTAAGGCCTGTTGCACCACAGGTTGTTGCAGGAGATACAATGCTTCCCCAAGTTTCAGTACCTATTGCAAATGGAACAAGGCCTGCAACTGTTGCAGAAGCTGAACCTGCAGATGATCCTGAAGAACCAGTATTTAAATTCCATGGATTTTTTGTTCTACCTCCATACCAATAGTCTCCCATCGCCAATGCGCCTAATGTAAATTTAGCCACCAATACAGCACCAGCGGCTTTCATTTTTTCATACACAAAAGCATCTTCTTGGATGGTTTGATTTTGATAAGGTGCGGCTCCCCAAGTGGTCTTGGTATTTTTTACAGCAAATAAATCTTTTAAGCCATAAGGGATACCATGTAGTTGACCTTTATATTTTCCAGCAGCAATTTCCGCATCTGCTTGTTTTGCTTGTGCAAATGCTACATCTTCCTGAAGGCTAATCACACATTGTAAAGTGTCCCCGTACTTTTTAATTCTATCAATAAAGAACTTTGTTAATTCAACCGAGCTAATTTTTTTATTCTTAATTAAAAATGCCAATTGTTCAATCGAATAAAAAGCAAGCTCATTTTTATTCGCCGGTAAATTAACAGTAGTAGGCGCATCCCAAATAATTGGTTTTTGAACTTTATTCAATTTCATTCCTGGAAGGATAGCTGTATGCCAAAGACTCAAAGGAGTACTATTGTTTAATGACAATGCATGCATGGCTTTGTAGTTCGCCAAATTATCTACCACATCGTTGAATAAGGAATCAATTTCAGGATCTGTGAATTGAAGGTCGATTAGTTTCGAGCTACTAATGAGGTCAGATTTTTGAATCGGACGATCTTGAGCAAATAGGGGGGTAGTAAAAAGAGGGATAAGGAACAAAAAGCCAAATAGCATTTTTTTCATAGTAAAACGATTTAGGTACTTAGCTCAAAGATAAGATTACCTAGTCGGTTTTGAATTAGGGAAACGTCTTTTTTGTCCTCCATTTTGGCCTCCATGCTGTCCGCCTTCTCGTGGCGCCCTGCCTCTAACGTTATTGGGCTTGCCCCATCCTGCGTCTTTTGAGCTTTTATTAGCGTGAAACTGCTGCATTGGGTAGGGATGGTTTTCGATCACGGGAATGGTTTTGCCAATGAGCTTTTCAATATCTTTTAGGAATACTTTTTCTTCATAATCGCAGAAGGAATAGGCTGCGCCAGATGCACCAGCTCTTCCTGTTCTACCAATACGGTGCACATAGGTTTCGGGAATATTCGGAATCTCAAAATTAATCACGTGTGCTAATTCATCCACATCAATACCTCTTGCAGCAATATCAGTAGCAACCAATACTCTGGTAGATTGGTCCTTGAAATTACTCAATGCCCTTTGTCTTGCATTTTGAGATTTATTACCATGAATCGCTTCTGCAGAAACATTATTTTTCACAAGTAGGTTCACTACTTTATCTGCACCGTGTTTTGTTCTGGTAAACACCAATACATTTTTGATATTTTGGTCTTTTAGTAATTCCATTAATAAGGAATTCTTATTGACTTTATCTACAAAATAAACCGATTGATCAATGATTTCAACGGTGGATGAAACTGGTGTAACCGTGACTGAGCTTGGTTTATTTAAAATAACATTCGCTAAGCTCACAATTTCAGCAGGCATGGTTGCAGAGAAGAACAGGGATTGTCTTTTCTTTGGTAAGACTGCCAATAGTTTTTTAATATCGTGCACAAATCCCATGTCTAACATACGATCTGCCTCATCTAAAACAAAATATTCTACATCCCTTAAACTTAGATGACCTTGGTTCATTAAATCCAATAATCGACCCGGAGTAGCAATCACTACATCTACACCATTTCTAAGTGCAGTTACCTGAGGTCCTTGACCTACACCGCCAAAAATAACCGTACAATTTAAAGGCGTGTGTCTACCGTATGCCTCAAAATTTTCGGCAATTTGAATGGCCAATTCGCGTGTTGGCGTAACAATTAATGTTCTAATTTTTTTACGCCTTTCTGCAGGCTTATGTTGTAACAATAACTGGATAATAGGAAGGGTGAAAGCGGCAGTTTTACCTGTGCCGGTTTGTGCGCA
>JBMOFB010000038.1:0-13189 GCA_049314475.1 Sediminibacterium sp. | reverse complement strand
GGTAAACCGCGGCCTTTTCTATAATAGGTTAACTATTTTGGTAAATCCTAGTAACCGAAGTTTTGCTTCAAATTAGGGTTTGAAGACACCGCTTGGTTAGGGATAGGATAAACAACTCTGAAAGCGTCAGACTTTAATGGTCTTTCGTTTACAGGATCGTTATACTTTCCAAAACGAATCATATCCGTTCTTCTAGAACCTTCTAAGTACAACTCACGACCTCTTTCTGCAAGAAGATCGTTCAATGTAACTGCAGAAAGGTTAGTTGTTCCAGCACGCTTTCTGATGTTGTTTACAATCACCAATGCATCAGCAGCTTTACCAGTTCTTACCAATGCTTCTGCTTTCATTAATAAAACGTCAGCAAAACGGAAGATTACAAACTCATTTTCTTCGTTAAATCCTAATTGATCTCCTTTTAAAGGATACTTGTTAGTTCTAATACCTTTAGATTCTGTAGAGAAGAATAAGCTTACATCTGGAGTGAAAACTAATTTTCCACCAGAACGGTCTTTAACTTCTACTTTCTTGCCACCATCATATTTATATTGTTGGCCAGCCATGAATCCAGCAGTGAAACCATGTATTTCGGTTGCACCTGCTAATTCTGCAGTCTTACGTTGATCGCCGTCAGCAAATGAATTATAGAAATCAGCAGTTGTAGTGAAACCATTCCAACCAGAGAAAGACTGATTGTAGTGTGTTCCCATACCAGTTGCCCAAGTAACACCAGTGTTACCACCTGTTTGTGTTGCTTTACCAGGACCATTAGATGCTCTTGATAAAATCAACTCAGTTGATTTTTGGTAGTTATCCCACTTAAAGTTATCCCAGTATCCAGTAGACAATGCAAATTTGCCAGAAGCTTCAATTGCATTTACTAAAGAGATTACTTGATCCATATCTGCAGCAGCAAAAGTGAAAACAGTAGGCGTCTTAGGGTCTGCTTTGTAAACAGCCTTATTCAATAACAAACGAGCTTTCAAGAACTGAGCAGCTTGCTTGTTCGCCTTGTGCATATCACTTCCAGTACCAAAATTTGGTAAACCAGCAATCGCATCATCAACGTCTTTCATGATCCAATCAAACGCTTCTGATCTTGTTTTAACAGAAGGGATTTTATCTGGACCATCTGCAGCAGCTCTGTAAGGAACTTGTCCGTAGATATCCATTACTTGAGTTGCGAAGAAAGCTCTTAAGAACTTACCTTCTAATTGAGCAGCTCCAGTAGATTTTTCTGCAACTAGTGTCGCTTGGAATAAAGCACCATTTAATCCATTCCAAGTATCAAAAATTTGATTGTGCGCACCATCTGTTGCGTGTAAATGGATTTTTCTCCAAGTACCAAAGTCATCCCAGTCTGTACCACGGGTTGGTCCAAGTAACTCATCAGTAGAGTGTACTTGCAACGCATGCCAACCATATTGGCCTGACAATTGGTTCAATTGACCATAAACTGAGTTAAGGTCGGCACTAGAAGATCCAGTTGAAGCTGAAGCTACTGATTTAGAACCGTACACTTGTTCATCTAATTTTGAACAAGAGACTGCTCCTAATGTCACTGCAATTGCAGCGATATAGGTAGTAGTTTGTTTGATGAAATTATTTTTCATGTGTATTATTATTTATTATTTTAAAAACGAGCGTTGATACCGAAAGTAACTACTCTTGCTCTTGGAGTTGCTGTATAGTCAAATCCACGAGAAGGAACACCGTTTCTAGATTTGTCCACGTTCACCTCTGGGTCTAAACCTGAGTACTTCGTGAACAATGCTAAGTTTTGACCAGATAAAGTCAAGTTCAATCCTTTGATGAATGAACCTTGCTTCACATCTAATGCATAACTTAAGCTTGCATTCGCTAAACGGATATAATCACCTTTTTCTAAGAAACGAGTTGAAACGTTACCTGGGTTGATTGAATTCTCAATTGAATTAACCACTTCTCTTGTAACATTCTTTGCATTCTTCAAACTACCCTTTAATAACAACGCATTCGCTGTATTGTTGTATACATAGAAACCAGTTACTGCATTAAAGAAAATGCTAGCAGTTAATTTCTTATATGTAAAGTTGTTTGTTAAACCTGCATTGAATGTAGGTAAAGCTGATCCTTGAATTTCATCCTTAGCACCATTTGCGTATACACCGTTTCCAAAAGCATCAAATCTTAAGAAAGTAGGCATAACGAAAGTGAATAAAGGAGAACCATCACGGATTGTTTGTGCGTATGCACCAGATAAACCTTGTCCAGAAACCTCACCTGTGTTAAGCACAGTAGATCCGAATCCAGTTACATTGTTGTTTAAGAAAGACATGTTATAATTCACATCCCATCCAAATGCACCTCTGTAAGCAGGACGAACTAATTGATAGTCTAAGCCGAATTCCCAACCTTTATTAACAACATCGCCATCTAAATTCACCCAACGATCAGCAGATGCTGCTGGTTGAGGATAGCTGATCAAAGTCAATAAATCTTGTGTAGTCTTGTTGAAATAATCAACTGTACCATTCAATCTACCATTGAACATAGTGAAGTCAATACCTACACCAGTTGTAGTTGTTTGCTCCCAACGTAAATTAGGGTTAGAGTTAGTGATGACACTAGATCCACCTGTAAAGTTTGATTGTTGTAAAGCTAAAGATGCATAAGCAGGGAACTCTTGGTTACCTGTGATACCATAGTTTAATCTCATGTCAAAGTTAGAGAAGATTTTACCCAAAGTATTTTGAGCAAATTTTTCTTCTAACATTCTCCATTTGAAACCAAACGCAGGGAAAGTACCGTATTTGCTACCAGAGCTAAATTTAGAAGATCCGTCTATTCTCACCAATGCAGATAAGATATACTTGTCTTTCATTGTGTAGTTTACACGAGAGAAATAAGACTGTAATTCAACTTGAGTACTGTCACCGTATACATCCGTTACACCACCAGTGTATTGTTTGTAATCAGTTAACATTTTAGTTGCACCAGCATTACCCCATCTTTGAGAAGCTCTGTAGTAATCAGTTGTTTTTTGATAAGAGAAGGCAGCCAAAGCTTGTAAGTTGTTGCCGTTCTTGAAAGTCTTATCATAGTTCAACGTGTGCTCGATCAAGCTAGAAGTTTGATCTAAGAATTGTTGAGCTGCTCTTCCTTTACCAGAAAAATCAGAACCAACATAGTTCTTACCACGAACGTTGATTGTACCTTGGATATAAGCACCTGGTAAACGAGGGTCAACAAAAGTTAAACGCTCAGAAGCACCATTCTCCATACCGAAGATTGCCTTATAAGTTAAATCGTCTGAGATCTTGTATGATACAGACACATTCGCTAATAATTTATTATAAGTGTCATTGTCTTTATAACCTTCTAAAATTGCAACAGGGTTTCTGTTACCATCTTGGTTATCGAACCATTGACCATTTGAATTGTAAATAGGGAATGTTGGGTTAGCACCAATCATTGATCCAATCAATGAACCTTGGTAACCAGCGTTATTCGTTACTTGAGCATAGCTGTTGTTAACGATAGACTGATTAGCAGTTACATCTAATTTTAAACGAGAAGTCAATTGATTAGAATATTTCAAACCAAAAGTATAACGCTTTAACCCTTGAGTCTTAACGATACCTTCTTGGTTATCAAATGAACCATTCAATTTCAAAGAAGACTTTGAATTTGAGAAGCCCCATGCTAAGTTATAACTGTTAGAAATAGCAGTTTGGAATACTTGATCCTGCCAGTCTGTGTTAAATCCTTTATCATTTGAACCAACACCAGAGAAGTCAAATCCTGCTTCATCTAATGTCTTTTTGATACCATACATAAATTCTTGTGGACTAGCTAAATCATAACGATTAGCAGTTGTAGATACTGATGTAGTTGCATTGAAAGTTAAGCTAGGCTTACCTTTACCAGACTTAGTAGTGATTAACACAACACCATTCGCACCTCTAGCACCATAGATAGCTGCAGAAGACGCATCCTTTAAGATAGAGATGTTCTCAATATCGTTCGGGTTTAAGAATGATAATGGGTTTCTTGCTGTAGTTCCACCATCAACTGTGATAGAACTTCCTACTGTACCGCCACCGTATAATGGCACACCATCCACTACATATAATGGGTTGTTATTACTTCTTACAGAAGAAGTACCTCTGATAGTCACGTTTACAGCACCTCCTGGCTCACCAGAATTTGTTGTAACATTCACACCAGCAACACGACCTTGTAACAATTGCTCTGGAGAAGAAATAATCCCTTTGTTAAAAGATTTTTCACCCAAAGAAACAACCGCACCAGTCGCATCTTTTACTTTACGAGTACCATAACCAACAACAACAACTTCATTCAATTGCTCGCTTGTTTGGTTTAAAGATACTGTTACGTTTCCTTCTGCAGCTACTTCTCTAGAAGAGTATCCTACAGTTGAAACAACTAATTTTGTTACAGAAGAAGGTACTGTGATAGCAAAAGTTCCATCAGCCGCTGTTTTTGCGCCTGTTGAAGTTCCTTTAGCTACAACAGATGCTGCTGCGATTGGAGAACCGTCTTTAGCATCTAACACCTTACCTGTAACTGTTTTGTTCTGTGCTTGTGCATTGATAGCAAGCAAGCCAAGAAACAGTCCTAAAATAGAGGACTTAACAATTTTTGAAAAATTCATAATTGGCAGTTTATTGGTTTAATAAGCGGATACAAAATACACATTTTTGATATGAAACGTCTTTTTTGTTAAATAATTATTAACTTTTGGGGATTGTCGTTCACAAATGTTAGTTACTGCTGCTTTTTTTTTGCCCTAAAAACCATTGTAAATCAATCATAGCTTGATTTAGCCTCGTATAAATAGGTTGAATGCTTATGGGGGTCTTAGCGTAAAATCTAAATTAAATTTCAAAATATCAAACCTTTGCGGTAAATTTTGTGTTAATTTTTCTTATTTTGTACTTTGTAAAGATGTCTAGTTATGATGAATACGACCCTCAAATTATTGGCACAACAATTGCAACTCAGTATTTCCACTGTTTCTAGGGCATTGAAAGATCATCCAGATATTTCAACAGCTACCAAAGAGAAAGTGCATGCCTTAGCCAATAGCTTGGACTATGAACCTAATGCTTACGCGATTCAATTAAGAACACAGAATAGTAAAATATTTGGTGTGATTGTTCCTGCCATTGCTAATTTGTTTTATGACAGTTTTATCGCTGCAATAGAAGAGGAGAGTAGAAAGAACGGATACGCTTTGATGATCTTACAATCGAGTGACAAGACGGAGAATGAATTAAATAACTTAAAGATTTTTAGACAGACCCGCGTGTCCGGTGTGTTTGCTTGCTTGTCCGCCCATACTCAAAATTTAGAAGTATACGAGAAGATGAGTGATAGGGATATTCCTGTTGTTTTTTTTGATATTGTTCCTAAAGACAATAAATATACCAAAGTGAGAATGGCAGATGAAAGATGTGCCATCATTGCAGCTGAACAAATTATTCAAAGGGGCGCTAAACATGTGTTAGCATTATTTGGTGATCCAGCGTTATCTATTAGTCAAAAACGAAAACAAGCTTTTCAACAATTCATGGAAAAATATGCGCCTAAAACGCATTGCACCTATATCAATACCAATAGTTCAGCAGAAGCAGAAGACGCGTTTAGCAAACATTTTAATAAAGCACAAAAATTTGATACCGTTTTTGCTATGACAGATGAGATTCTAATTGGTGTGATGAAATCGATTCAGGCGCACAATATTAAAGTTCCTAAAGAGGTTGGTGTGATTAGTATTAGCAATGGTTTTATTCCAAGCTTATACCATCCTAATATTAGTTATGTAGAAACAAGTGGTTATGAATTAGGTAAACTGGCATTCGTACAAATGCTAGCAAATATCAAAGGAGGAAAGACCTTGTCTGAATTAACATTAGAAGCAAGATTTGTTGAAGGGGGCTCGATGTAAGGATTGAAACTTGATTGTTTTGTATGAGTTACTTTCCGATACAAAATTTAGAAAAAATAAAATCTAATTGGTCTTCGTTTGTGATCTCTCCTGTAATCGTTCCCAAGTAGTGTAATGCTTGACGAATATCCAAAGCCAATAAGTCGCCAGTTATATTTTGTATTAATCCTGTTTCAATATCATTGAGTGCGAGCATCAATTTTTTCAAAGAGGCTACATGCCTTGCATTGGTTACAATAGTACCCTCTTTATTCAACGCATCCCCAACTACTTTTTGGTTCAAAGCATTTTCTAATGCAGCAATATTTTGTTTGTTTTTAGCAGAGATAAAAAGTAGGTCTTTAAAAGATGCCTCTTCCTTAATTGCTTGATCTAAAGCAAGATCAATTTTATTACCTACTAAAATCAATTTATCCTTTGTTACACCAAGCTCGGATTGCCATCCTTGAATTTCTGCTATCGAATGGGTACTAGCATCAAATAAGGCGATTACGATGTCTGCTTCTTGAATTTTTTCCCTACTTTTTTCGATACCCATTTGCTCAATCGAATCATCCGTTTGCATTCTAATACCTGCTGTATCTATTAATTTGTACAAAACACCTTGAATATTTAAAAATTCTTCCACCGTATCTCTAGTCGTTCCCGGAATGTCACTAACCAATGCCCTACTTTCATTTAACATTGCATTTAAAAGTGTTGATTTTCCTGCATTGGGTTTTCCAACAATGGCCACTTGCACCCCATTTTTAATTACGTTACCTAACTTAAATGAGTCGTATAATTCTTGGGTTTTAAATTGTAATTGTTGGACTAAAATTTCGAGTTCTTTTTTATTAGCAAATGCCACATCCTCTTGTGAAAAATCTAACTCCAATTCGATCAATGCAGAGAATTTAATTAATTTTTCACGCATTAATTGCAAATCATTGGAGAAGCCTCCTTTTAAATTATGTAAGGCCGTTTTTCTTGCAGCTTCCGTATTACTTGCTATTAAATCTGCAACGGCTTCGGCTTGCGTTAAATCTAATTTTGCATTTAAAAAGGCACGTTGTGTAAATTCACCTGGCTTTGCCATTCTAGCGCCTTTTTCAATCATCAATTGTAAAATAGTATCTTGTATGAATGGTGAGCCATGACAAGAAATTTCTACCACGGCTTCGCCAGTATAAGATTTAGGGGCTCTATAAATACTTACAACCACTTCATCTAGCACCAGTCCCTTGTCAATTAATTTTCCAAAATGAACTGTATGCGATGCCTGTTTGTTTAAATCCTTTTTTTCAAATACCCCATTCACAATTTCAATAGCTTCTGGTCCGCTCAACCTTATCACTGCTATAGCGCCCAATCCAGGTGCGGTAGCGAGTGCTACTATCGTGTCATTCCAGGAACTTAATGTGCTTTGCATGGTTGTAAAATTACACAAAAAAGGCTCCCAATTGGGAGCCTTTTTATATCGAATCTTTTTGAATCTTAGTCTTCAGAAACCATGAAAACAATCGCTTGTCTATGTCTGTAAATTACATTACGTCCATTTTGAACGGCTGGTTTCCATTTTGGACCTCTTTGAATTACACGTACAGCTTCATCTTTTGTACCATAACCTGGATCGTTCTCTGCTTTTACTTCAGAGATAGCACCATCCTTTGCTACGATGAAAGAAACCACTACAGAGTATTTTCCAGTAGGTGCACCATTTTCAACTGGTAAGTCTCTATTCAAGGTACGCTCTAGGTATCTTACCCATCCGCCTTGTCCACCAGGGAATTCAGCAGGGATTTGAACCACAGTAAACACCCTTTCATAGTCTTCATCTTTTGGTGCTTCTACAGATCCAGTACTTTGTTCTACAGGAGCTACCAATCCGTCGTCTTTTGTACCTTCTTGGTTGAACGTACTAATCTTTGTTTCCTCTAATTTTTCCACTTCCTTAATCTCGTCTTCTTCCTTCACTTCCTCGTCTTTTACAATTTTCGGAGGTGTGAACTTGGTCACTTCTACCTTTGGTGGTTCTTGTTTTGGTGGCGGTGGCGGTGGCGGTTCAGGCTTCTTTTCGTCTTGATTTACATTCTCTAAAGATAAATCTACGGCAACAACTTCTACTTTATCGTTCTTGATAGAGCTTGATAAAATCACACCACCAGACAATAGCGCGACCACAAGGAACATCCCGATAATACCATATTTCAAACGCTTATCATACGTTTTACGTAGTTCATAAGCGCCATAAGCTTTATTCTTGCCTTCGAAAAGGATATCAAGAAAATCGGCGGTTAAAATTTTATTTATGTCCATGTTTAATGCTTTTAATTACTTGCCGAAGTTTGTGAACTTGCATCAGAAATTTTAACCAACTGGGCTTCCCCGTCAGAAATATCTACTAATGCATATTTTTTTACAACGTTAATTGCCATTTCATCCAAGATGTCTATTAGATTTTTGTAATTACACTCAGCACCAGGTTTGATCACGACTACAAAATCCTTGTATGGGTTTTCTGTGTCTCTTGATCTACTTCTAACGTCTGCTTTCTTTTTCAAAATCACATCACGGATGGAATTTTCGCCATTATAAGAGGCTGAAAGAAAATTAGAACCATCTGGTTTTAATTGACCTTCGTAATAATAGATATGATTATCTGCCCCCATTAAGATGGTAAGTACACCAGACTCTTTTGCCTTGCTAGGCTCATCTGTTACTTTATCATCCGGCAAAAACAACTTTAACGCTGTTGGTTGACTCATGGTTGTGGTAAAGATGAAGAAGGTAATCAATAAGAAACCTAAGTCCACCATTGGTGTTAAATCAACGCGCGTTGATAACTTTTTTCCTTTTTTGACCCCTGGTCCTTTCTTATGGCCACCACCCGAGGTATCTAATTCTGCCATTGTAAGCGCTTTTAATTAGTTATTAAAATTAATCTTCCTGTTTTATGCCCTTCATGGACATCTTCCATAATTCAGAGCCTTCTGGCGCATTTTCAGGATTGGTTACCATTTGAAACTTCAACAATTCATTTTTCTTGAAGGCTGCAATTACGTTTTTGAAAGCAGGATACTTAGCCACATTGTCCCCTTTTAATAAAAGGTCCATTTTCTCTCCTGCATAAGCTGCTTTCACCACTTGCATCCAATAAGTCAATTCATTGTTTGTGCTATCCTTACATGGTATACCAGGTAATTGATCGCCTTTTCTGTTTTCTTCAGGAATTGATAAAAAAGAATTCAATCCATTTAATGGAGCGCCAATGAAACCAGCTTTCTTGAAAGCAGCTACATTGATGCCTAAGTTACGCTCAGTGTTTACTGTATTCGCAACTAGTTCCTTCTTTTGTTCGTCATCCATGGTTAGGAAAACCTTACCATCCTTATCAATTGTTACTAAAACAAAGTCCTTATTAGGAGCAACTTTAGAAGCCACCGAACTTGGTGTTTCTACTGCTATTGCTTCTGCAGGCTTGAACTTAGTTGTCAAGATGAAGAAAGACAATAAAAGGAAGGCCACATCACACATGGCTGTCATGTCGATGTTTGTACTCTTACGAGGTAATTTGGCTCTACCCATTGTATAGTCTTTTAATATTTATAAGGCCAGGCCTTAATGAATGATTTATTTATAATTCGCTGCGAAGCTTTGAGTCAAAGTAAATCCAGACTCATCGATTCCGTAAGTGATACCATCAATACTTGTAGTAAATACATTGTACATGATGATTGCTACAGCAGAAGTACCAATACCTAATGCAGTATTGTACAATGCCTCAGAGATACCTTGAGACAATTCACGTGCAGCTTCACCACCGCCTTCTTCACCTAATTTAGAGAAAGAACGAATCATACCTAATACCGTACCGAACAAACCTAATAAGGTTGCAACTGATGCGATAGTTGATAAGAAAACTAAGTTCTTTTCTAACATTGGTAATTCCAATGCAGTTGCTTCTTCGATTTCTTTTTGAATATTCAATACTTTTTGATCTGTATCTAATTCTGTATTTGTAATCATTTCTTTGTACTTAGTCAAGCCAGATTTCATTACATTACCTACAGAACCTTTTTGCTTATCGCATGCAGCTAAAGCCTTATCTACTTCCTTATTCGCTAAATGGAATTGGATTTGACGGATGAACTCTGTAATATTACCATTACCAGATGCTTTTTTGATTGTTAATAATCTTTCGATTACGAAAGTTAATACAATCAATAAACAACCAATTAAAATAGGTACTACGATACCACCCTCGTACATTTTTGTAATTGAACCTATTGGACCTTTGTGCGCTGGCCAGAAACCACCACTTGGATCAGGGTTTGTGAAATTACTTGCGTTACCTAGAAAAAAACGCCAGATAACATAGCCTGTTAGGATACAAGCGATTGGTGCTAAGGATGCAAACAAGTTACCCCCTTTTTTTGGTGCTGCTTGTTTTGAAGCTGCAGTTGCAGTTGGTTTAGATAAATCAGCCATGATTCAATTGATTTTTGGTTTTAAATTAAATTTATAAAAAAGTGATTTAATCCTAATAACTAAAGGTGATTTTTTTAAAAATCTTAACACTTCAATTACTAAGGGCTTACAAAATAAGTAAATTATTGATTGAAACAATTTTAGAGACATTTTTTTATGTAAAAAAATTATTAACAAAAAATTTGACCGAAAAGAATATATTTAGGGGACGTTTTTAAAAAACAATAATTAAATAATATGAAAAAAAACCTAGCGATCCTAAGTCTATGTGTCATGCTTACAGGCCTTGTAAATGCCCAAAGACCTTTATCACCAATGGCCATGGCAGACACCAGTGCTGCAGCAGGCGCTAAAAAAGAGCCCCCTGCAAAAACAGGCCCAAAAACCTTTAAAGAATTCATCACCAAGAAGGCTGTAACCCAAAAAGGGGTCTTTACAGTTCACTTCCAAGACGATAAGTTCTACTTTGATATCCAAGATAGCCTTTTGGGTAGAGAGCTCATTGCTGTTACCCGTTATGCGAAAGTGGCTGGAGGTGCTAGAAAATATGGTGGTGAGCAAGTGAATGAGCAAACTATCCAATTCGAAAAAGGACCTAATAGCCGTATTTTCATGCGTGTGGTATCCCTAATTAGTAGGGCAGATTCTACTCAAACCATTGCAAAAGCGGTTAAAAACTCTTATTTAGACCCAATTGTAGCTGCTTTTGACATAAAAGCTTATGGTAAAGACTCTACAAGTTCAATTATTGACGTAACGGACTTTTTTAAAGGAGACAACCAAGCCGTTAGTTTGAGCAGTTTTGAGAAGCGAAACTTCAACCTAACAGGGCTTGCTGCTGATCGCTCCTATATTGAAACCATTAAGTCTTATCCAATTAATATTGAAGTGAAGACGGTAAAAACTTACAATGCAAGTGCTTCAATGCCAGGAAGTCCTGCAGGTGGTAGCTTTATCCCAGCAGCGGCAAACGCAGGCGCGGTAACCTTTGAACTGAATACCTCTATCTTATTGTTGCCTAAAACACCAATGGGACGCCGTTTATTTGATTCAAGAGTAGGCTATTTTGCAGATAATTTTGTGGAGTATTCTGATGACCAACAAAAAGTAAAGAATCAAGTATTTGCTGTTCGTTATCGTTTGGAGCCAAAGCCTCAAGACTTGGAGAAATATAAAAGAGGTGAATTGGTTGAACCAATGAAGCCTATTGTTTATTACGTAGATCCAGCAACACCTAAAAAATGGGTGCCTTATTTAATCGCTGGTGTAAATGACTGGAATATTGCATTTGAAAAAGCAGGTTGGAAAAATGCCATCGTAGGAAAAGAATGGCCTAATGATAGCACAATGAGTTTAGAAGACGCACGTTTTTCTGTGATTCGTTATTTCGCTTCTGATATTGAAAATGCCTATGGCCCTCAAGTACATGATCCACGTAGTGGGGAAATTTTAGAAAGCCATGTAGGATGGTATCATAATGTAATGAGCTTAGTGCACGATTGGTATATGGTTCAAACAGCAGCAGTTGATCCTGCAGCTAGAAAAATGCATTTTGATGATGAGTTGATGGGGAACTTAATTCGTTTTGTATCCTCTCACGAGATTGGTCACACATTAGGTTTGAGACATAATATGGGTAGTTCTAGTAAAACGCCTGTAGAAAAATTAAGAGATAAAACTTGGGTAGAAGCAAATGGTCATACGGCTTCTATTATGGACTATGCGCGCTTTAACTATGTGGCGCAGCCAGAAGATAAGATTGCACAATCAGGATTGTTCCCAAGAATTGGTGACTATGATAAATGGGCCATTCAATGGGGTTATACCTACACAGGTGAAAATGATGCACAAGAAGATCGCAAGATCAATAACAAATGGATTATTGACAACTTAAGCAAGAACCCAAGAGTATGGTTTGGTGGCGAGGGCAGAAATGATGACCCAAGAGCACAAACAGAAGACTTAGGTGATAATGCCATGTTAGCAAGTGAGTATGGTATTAAGAATTTGAAAAGAATCATAGTGAACTTGCCAGAGTGGACAAAGGAAGAAGGTGATCGTTATGAAAACTTAAGTCAAATGTATGGTCAAGTAGTAGGTCAATTTAGTAGATATATGGGCCATGTGTTAAGAAATGTGGGTGGTATACAAGAGACTTTTAAGAGTGTAGAAGAAAAAGGAGATGTGTACACTCCAGTCACTGTTGCTACTCAAAAACAAGCAATGCAATTTTTTCATACACAATTATTTACCACACCAAAGTGGTTAATGGATGCATCTATCTTAAACAAGTTTGCTAATCCTTCAACGAACGAGCGTGTTCAATCTGTTCAAACAAGTATTTTAAAATCATTGTTAGATAAGAATAGATTGTATCGTATTACTACAAGTCAAACAAGATTTGGTGCAAGTTCTTATGCATTGAATGAGATGATGGACGATTTAAGAAAAGGTTTATTCAGTGATGTAAGTAAGGCAGATATCTATCGTAGGAATTTACAAAAAACATTTGTGAGTCAATTAGACGAAACACTTAATCCATCGGCTTCAGCAGCTGCATCAGCAGCAAGTGGAATTCGTTTAGGTGCCCCAAGTGCAGATGTAGAAAATACAGATGTTGCATCTGAAGCAAAAGCACAATTAAAGAAATTGGCTGCTTCATTGCAAGCTGCGAAAGCAACTGCAACTGATGCAAATGCTGTAAACCATATCAATGACTTACAAGACAGAATCAAACAAGCATTGGATCCTAAATAATCCTTAAAG
>JBMOFB010000037.1:0-13191 GCA_049314475.1 Sediminibacterium sp. | reverse complement strand
ACAATTAAAACATTTATATGGTCATTGACTTAAGTAAGCATAATAGTTTAATAAATCATTGGGTGGCAGAGTTGAGAGATGTAAGCCTTCAAAATGATAGAATGCGTTTTAGAAGAAATATTGAACGTATTGGCGAAGTAGCTGCCTATGAATTAAGTAAAACCTTAGGTTTTAAAACCGTTGAAGTCACTACTCCATTGGGTATTGCGTCTATTGAATTATTAAAAGAACAACCTGTTTTGGCAACTATTTTAAGAGCCGGATTACCATTACATCAGGGCATGTTAAACTATTTTGATAAAGCAGATAATGCATTCATTTCGGCCTACAGAAAACATCACCCAGATGGTAGTTTTGAAATTAGTCTTGAATATTTTAGTTGCCCAGATTTAAATCATCGCATTTTAATTTTATGTGATCCCATGTTGGCTACTGGTGCATCCTTAGTGGAAACCATTCAAGCGATACAAAAAACATATACCCCAGCGCAAATTCATATTGTTGTGACCATTGCCAGTCAAAAAGGAATTGAGCATGTAGAAAAAGAGCTAGGTGCTGATATTCCAATTTGGTGTGCTGCTATCGATCCTGTTTTAAATGATAAAAGTTATATCGTTCCGGGTTTAGGAGACGCTGGTGATCTTGCATTTGGCACTAAAATGCAATCATAGATACTAGTTCGGTCGTATCTTTATCCTAAATACGGAACATTGCTTAAAGAACTAATACTATCCATACGCGCTTACTTTTTAGCCCACCAATTTATTATAGAACATAAATTGTGGAAATGGATGGTTGTGCCAGGCATCATCTACACTAGTTTGTTTATAATTGGCATGAACTATTTTGGGCAAACTTCAAGCATTTTTATTGAATCTATCATCTTGAAAACCGGCTTAAAATCTTTCATTGACAGTTTGAATAGCAATTGGCTTGGTTTTTTTATCACCATGGGTAGTTTCTGGCTTTGGTTTACTTTACTTCTTTTTTACTTTGCCTTATTCAAGTATCTTTTTTTAATTTTCTTTTCACCGTTATTTGCTTATTTACATTTACGTATTGTTGCGATTCAACAATCAATGCCATTTGAATGGAATAAACAGGAGTATTTTAAATTAGTTATAAGATCTGTAATTGTCAATTTGAACAATATGCTTTGGCAGACAGTGTATCTTATTCCCATTGTTTTAGTATGTACCCTGCCTGTGGTGGGTTGGTTTACGCCATTATTTACTATTTTAATGGAGAGTTATTATCTAGGATTTGCCATGATGGATTTTGGGATGGCCACAGAAAAGCATAACAGAAACTTTGCAGCTGCTTATGTGAATGGCCACAAAGGCCAACCAATTGGTAATGGTATTGTATTTTACCTTTTACATTTGATTCCCATTATTGGATGGTTCACTGCTCCATTTTATGCATTGGTAGCAGCGCATTTGAATACACAAGAAATTAAAGACACCGAATAATGAAGGACGTATTGGGAAAAGTTTTGTTGTTGCCTATGTTATTGCATGAAGAAGGCTGGGAAGCACTTCCAAAAGATGTAGCGGTGTGGATCAAATCATGTGATGCATTTTTTGTAGAAAATGAAAAAACAACCAGAAGGTATTTTAAGAAAATTTGGAAAGAGATGGTGATTGACGATTACCAGTGGTTTGCCATCCATCAAGTCGAAGAAGCGCAGATCAACGCTTTTGTACAACTTTTAAAATCTGGTAAAACAATTGGTATTGTTTCAGAAGCTGGCTGTGCAGGAATTGCTGATCCGGGACAACTGTTAGTTGGAGCTGCGCAGAAATTAGGTGCCACAGTCAAACCCTATATGGGGCCCTCTTCTATTCTACTATCCTTAATGGGTAGCGGTTTTAATGGGCAAGAATTTACATTCAATGGTTATCTCCCAATTGACGCAGCCGAAAGAAAAAAGAAAATTTTACAACTAGAACAAATTGTCCATAGCAATGGTATTGCACAATTGTTTATTGAAACACCCTATAGAAACAATCAATTGCTAGAAGCCATCCTTCAAACATGCCATCCTAACACACAACTCTGTATTGGTGTGGATATAACAGGTCCGACTGAATCCATCAAGACAGCTACCCTACAGTATTGGAAAAATAATAAGCCCGAATTACATAAGCGACTTGCTATTTTTATTTTAGGAAAATAAGTATTTACCGAAATAATAGGAGAGAGATTTTGCACTATGATTGTAGATGCAACAGAAATTAATACTATGGAGGGCGTCGAATCCTATTTTTTTTATTTGTTGCTACTTTTTAATTGGCTTTTTAGCCTTTGCTACTTCTAAACAATACTGGCCCATACTTGAGAAAACTACATTGCTAATGCTGGTATGCATTTCGTGTATTGGTTTATGGATTGCGCATGCATTTCATGATCAAGCAAATGCTCTAAAAATAATACCTACAATGATGTTGATGCTTTGGGGTGCATTAGTAGCACAATATCATGACAGTAGTTCATTTTTAAGTGAGCTAGTTGCATCAGATTGGATCGTAAATACCAGACAGTACTTTTTATCTAAAATAGACCATGCCTTTGTAGACCCTGAATCCAATGCATTTGCAAAGAGTTTATTATTTGGTACTAAATCGGATATGTCTCCTTCACTTAAAACTGCATACCAACAATTAGGCATTTTGCATATTATTGCCATCAGTGGAATGCACTTGGATATATTATTTAAACTACTTGAAAAATCTACCCTTTGGTTACCCAATAAAAATTGGGCACGATGGTCAAAACTAATTACCCTGCTTTTAATTGTTTGGTCCTACACACTGATTGCACATGCTGGACCCTCTGTGGTCCGTGCAAGTTTATTTTTTAGCACCCTTTTGATTGGTCGATTCTTTCACTTTAATATTTTTTCACTCAATACAATTAGCATTGGTATCCTTTTAGTATTACTTTACAATAGTCAAATTATAACTGGTATTGGTCTACAGCTCTCCTATGCGGCTGTGGTGGGGATTCATTTTTTTTATAAGCCCCTATTCGCATTATTGCCTTTGGACAATAAAATATTGCAAGTAGCTTGGAGTAATCTGGCCATATCTATCGCTGCTCAATTAACCACATTACCCATTATACTATATTATTTTCACTCGAGCTCCAGTTTATCAATCATTGGCAATTTCCTATTTGTGCCAATAAGCAGCCTCTTGTTATACGCATTATTGGTATGGATGGTCTTGCCTAATATTGAAGTATTTCAAATAGGCATTGCAAAAGGGATTGGCTGGTATATCAAAACAATGAACCAAAGCATCCGCCTGCTTTTTCAGTACTTGCAAATAGAGGATCGTCATTATGACTTAGGAATAGCAGGAGTATTGTATTATTATTTTTGTCTCTTTGTTGGATTATATTGGCTTTTAAATAAGTCGCCAAAAACTATGTTGCTTCTATTATTGGGCACTTGTCTTTACAGTATCATAAAGTTATTCAGCCTTTAAGCCATTTTGTGGAAAATCCTAGTCGCACAAAAATCCAGAAGCTCGTACCTTTACATATGGAAAAGAAAATACAATCAGCATTAATCTCTGTTTTTTACAAAGATGGTTTAGAGCCTTTGGCTAGAACACTTCACCAACACAATATCACCATTTACTCTACTGGAGGAACGCAAAAATTTTTAGAAGATTTAGGCATCCCATGTGTATCTGTTGAGTCTGTGACTGGCTATCCATCCATTTTAGGTGGACGTGTAAAAACATTACACCCTTCTGTTTTTGGAGGTATTTTAGGAAGAAGGTATGAAGCTCAGGATTTAAAAGAGATGGAGGAATTTAAGATACCCGCCATTGACCTTGTCATTGTAGATTTATATCCATTTGAAGAAACACTAAGGACCACGACCGAGGAAAAAGCAATCATCGAAAAAATTGATATTGGCGGGCCATCTATGATTAGAGCTGCCGCAAAAAACTTTAGAGACTTAACTGTACTTGCTGCAAAAGAGGATTATGCAGTGTTGGATAAAATATTGATAGACCAATCAGGAAGCACCAGCTTAGATCAAAGAAAAGCGTTTGCTGCAAAGGCTTTTGAAGTGGTGATGCATTATGATATTGCAATTAGCAATTATTTTAATCCAGCAACAAGTAAGACACTACGTTATGGGGAAAATCCACACCAAGTAGCCACTTTCTATGGTGATTTAGATACCTGGTTTTCACAATTGAATGGAAAAGAATTATCCTATAATAATTTAGTGGATGTAGATGCAGCCATCGCATTGATCCAAGACTTACCTACAACAAGTTTTGCTATTATCAAGCATACCAATGTATGTGGTGTGGCACAAAGAGATAATGTATTTGAAAGTTGGGAAGCTGCATTGGCTGGGGATCCGGAGAGTGCTTTTGGAGGTGTATTGGTCACCAATGGCACCATCGATAAAGCCACTGCAGAAGCCATTCAAGAATTATTCTTTGAAGTATTGATTGCCCCTGCATACGAAGCAGAATCTTTAGCCATTTTAACGACGAAGAAAAATAGAATCTTACTTGAAACAAAGCCAGGTATTCATTTTAACCCAACACAAAAAAAGTCCATCCTAAACGGAAGTCTTGAACAAGGCTTAGATACAGGGAATTATACCAGTTGGGAGGAAGTAGGTGCAAGGCCTTGTACCGAAAACGAAAAAGCAGATTTAGTTTTTGGCAATATTATTTGCAAGCATTTAAAGAGCAATGCAATTGCCTTAATTAAAAACAAGCAACTAGTTGGAAAAGGCTGCGGGCAAACTTCTAGGATTGATGCATTAAGACAAGCCATTGAAAAGGCAAAACAATTTAATTTCGAATTAAAAGGCGCAAGCCTTGCATCGGATGCTTTTTTCCCTTTTGATGATTGTGTGAAAATTGCACAAGAAGCAGGTATTGAAGCATTCATTCAACCAGGGGGTTCTGTAAGAGATAAAGACAGTATTGCATACTGCCAAGCAAATGGTTTAGCTATGGTGATGACAGGTCTTAGACATTTCAAACACTAAGCTTGCATCATGGCGAATCAAAATAAAGCCTACTTAGCGTTAACGGTTACAAGTATTGTATGGGGTACCACTTGGGTAGCAAGTAAGATGGGTGTGATGCACATGCCTGCATTTGAAATGGCAAGTATTCGGCAATTTTTAGGCGGCTCTTTGTATGTAGGCTTCTTTTTAATCAAAGGTGAAAAACTCCCTACCGCGCAACAATTTCTTTGGCTATTGGGTATGTCTCTTTTGATGTTTGTTTCCTCCAACGGCATTGCCACTTATGGTTTAAAATTTATTACAAGTGGCCTAGCTGCTTTAATTGCAGCCCTTTATCCTTTATCTGTTGTATTGATTGAAAGGTATTACTATAAAGCCATTGAGATCACACCTAAAACATTGATTGGTTTGTTTCTTGGACTATTAGGCATTGGCTTTATTTTTTACAAAGACAGTTTAACAGTGCATGGAAGCAATTATATTTTAGGTGTTGTATTATCCTTCTTAGCAATGATCACTTGGAGTATTGGATCCATTATTATCTCAAGAACAAAAATCAAAATCAATGCCTACAATTCAATTGGATGGCAGATGTTGATGAGCGCAATCATGATGGGATTAATCACAGTAATTAGTGGAGACTATGTGCCTTTAAATAAAATACCTGCAATATCCTGGGGCGTTATTGTATATATGGTGATTGGAGGCTCTGTATTTGCATTTATATCCTTCATCTATAGTATGAAGCATTTAAAATCATCTATCGCATCCTTATATGCTTATATCAATCCAATTGTAGCAATTTGGGTGGGCTCTCTTTTGTTAGATGAGCATATGACATGGAATAATATAGTAGGTTCTATTATTACCTTAATTGGTGTCTACTTAGTCAACAAAAGCTTGAAGGATCAAAAGGATCCAGTGCATGCAATTTCGGATGCAGATGGCATGTAAGTAAAATGAAGGGCAAGAATGGAGGTTTACTTTTTATTTTTTTCTTTCCAAAGTTGATTGAAAGTCTTTGTAGGAAACTGTAATGGGGATCTTTGTTTCGCCCAGCCTTTAAATATTTTATTGATCACCCAATTTTTAATGGTGGCATTGCCTTGATTCATCAACAATCGATTCATGGATGCTTGTTTCCAGATCTTCCAAGCAAACTCTTCAGAAAAATTACTTTCACCAGCTACCACAGACTCCCTTCTGTTTTCTAGCAATAGTTCATGCAAATTAATTTTAACAGGACATACTGCAGTGCAGTTGCCGCATAAACTAGATGCAAAACTCAAATGTTTATAATCATGCATGCCTCTTAAATGAGGTGTGATTACGCTTCCTATTGGGCCACTATAAGTTGTTTCATAAGCGTGTCCTCCGATATTCTTATAAATTGGACAGGCATTTAAACAAGCGCCGCAACGAATACAATAAAGCGCTTCTCTGCTTTTTGCATTAGCGAGTAAATTCGTTCTGCCGTTATCTAATAAAATAACATACATGTCCTCAGGGCCATCTAATTCATCTGCTTGTTTAGGTCCGGTTATAATACTGTTGTACACCGTCACTTGTTGGCCAGTGCCATAAGTAGATAATAAAGGCCAAAGTAATCCTAGGTCAGTCACAGAAGGGATTACTTTTTCAATACCCACAATCACAATATGTGTTTTTGGGAAAGCTGCAGATAGTCTGGCATTACCTTCATTTTCAGTTAATGCAATACCCCCAATATCGGGTAAGATAAAATTAGCACCAGTGACACCAATTTCTGCTTGCACATATTTTTCTCTCAAATTTCTTCTTGCAACCAAGGTCATTTCTTCTGGGGTCATATTGATATCTGTACCCAATTTTTCGGCAAATAATTTAGCAACATCCTCCTTGCTTTTATGCATTGCAGGGGTCACAATATGATAAGGTGCTTCACCATCTAGTTGCTGAATATATTCTCCTAAATCGGTTTCAACAGATTCAACCCCGATAGATTCCAAATAGGCATTCAAGTGAATCTCCTCTGTGGCCATGCTCTTGCTTTTCACCAAGGTTTTACATTCTTTTTTCTTGCAGATAGCACCTATAAAATCAAGGGCTTGCTCACTATCTTCTGCCCAAAACACTTTTGCGCCTCGCTTTGTGATCTGTTCTTCGAATTGGGTTAAGTATAAGTCTAAGTGTTCAACTGCTTCCCATTTAATATTCTTTGCTTGAGACCTTACTTTTTCTAAATCGTTAAATTGTAATTTACCCTTAGGCACCACTGCATTGTACTTGCCAATATTGAAATTGATTTTTTTTCTATGATCTATATCGAGGGCCTTCTCGCTGCTTTTTTGATCAAATGAATCTGAGTAAATACTTTCCATAAAGGCTTATTTTTTTGCTAAATGTTTTGCAGAAGCTTCTAATGCCTCGTAAAATTCATCGCCGTATTTTCTAATAATGGATTCTTTCAAAAACACATAAGCAGGTACTTTCAATTTAACACCAAGGCTACAAGCCGCTTGGCATAAGTCTTCTCTTGGCTCATAGTTCATATATTCTATCGATGGATCAGACTTACTTTGTTGTATTTTAATGGGAAATAGATGACAGCTGATTGGCTTTTTCCAAGAAATTTTGCCATCATTGTAGGCTTGCTCGAAGGCACATTTGATGATATTTTTTTCATCCTTATAACCATAAGCACAAATGCCGCCATTGATGGTAGGTGTCACCCAACCAAATTCTCTATCATATAAATATGGACCCACCGTTTCAACTTCTTTGATACCCTGCTTGGTCATATAAGGTTTTACAATTTCGTAAAACTCCTTCACGTATTCTTTTTCTTGATTATCCAAAGGAGCACCTGCATCACCGTCTTCACAACAGCCTCCCTTACACTTTGTCAAATCACAAACAAACTGTTCCTCGATTACTTGGTCGCTTACTAAAACCTGGTCTATAATAATCATGCTAATATGGTTAGCACAAAGGTATTACTAAATGATTAAGATTTCCAATGAAAGCTCTGCACAAGTTGTTTTAAATCCTGGTGCAAAAAATCAATCACTGGGGCAAGAGAATCTGCATTGGGGGTCGTATCAAAATAAAGCGCAGCTCTTAAGAAATGACGACTAGAATCTGTAATAAAGAATTGATATGGACTTGCTACATCTCCACCCAAATGAAAAAATACACCTTTTAGTCCTGTTGGATTTTCAAAAGCGGAGTCTTCGATAAAACTAGCTTTATTGGAATGATTATTGGCAAAATTATAGGCATCCCGAACCAATACAACCAACTTATCTTTTTCTACCGCATTGTAGCTAATGTACAATGTGGCATTCAGGGTAGGAAATTGCAGATTCATCCAGCCATTTTTTGACTGTTCTACACCCATTGAGGCAATCTTTGTATCTACAACTGCATATGCAGGAATATCAAATGAGTAAGGCAATCCTTTAACTGCATCGGTTAGGTAGACTTTTTTTGGAAGGGTGATTGCAGGGTAACCAGTCTGTTTAGGTGTAAATTTTGAATTACAAGCAGTAAAGCCAATGGTTCCTAATACAGCAAAAATGAAAAAGAATTTATACATTTTCCTGGCTAATAGTAGTGATAGGTGTAATAATAGATTGAACTTTATGAATTCGATTTTTCTGGATATCTAAAGCTGTAAAACTAAATTGTTTGTACTTAACCACTTGTTGCACTGTCGGAAATTCACCTGCGAGTTCTAATATCAATCCAGCTACAGTATCACTTTCTCCCTTCACTGCATCAAAGAAATTGGTTGGAATATCAATAAAATTACAGAAATCAATAATCGCTGTTTTTCCTTCAATGATATAATGGAAATCATCAATTTTTTTGATCATTGATTCTTCTTCATCAAACTCATCTTTAATATCGCCAACAATCTCCTCTAAAATATCTTCTAAAGTAATGATTCCGCTTGTTCCTCCAAATTCATCCACAACAATGGCAAAGTGAATGCGCTTAGATTGGAATTCTTTCAATAAATCTTCAATCATTTTTTGTTCATGTACAAACAAGGCAGGGCGAATCAATTTTTGCCATTGATAGGTCGCTTCTTCTTGTAAATGTGGAATTAGATCTTTGGTATGGATGATACCAACAATGGTATCCAGGTCTTCATGATACACTGGGAATCTACTATAATTGTGTTCATTTACACTTTCCAATAATTCATTGTAGGTAATCGTATCTTCTACACCATATACGTCCAGCCTGGTTTTCATGATTTGACGTACAGTGATGTTCCCAAATTTAACAATCCCTTTTAAAATTTTCTTTTCACTGTCCAATTGATTTGGAGAAGTCGTTAGTTCAATGGCTTGATCTAATTCTTCCATACTATAGGTATTGCCAGTGTCTTTTTGTGCTAATTTTTTTTCAATCAAATTGGTATATTTTACCATCAATCCACTCATTCTAGAAAAAATAAAATAAACCCCTTGAATGATGCCGCCAAAGTCTTTAGCAAATCGAATATTGTTTTGGGTTGCCATTACTTTTGGCATGATTTCACCAAAAAATAAAAGCAATAAAGTAACAGCTATGACTTTAATCATAAACTCAATACCAGGTACAGGAATTTGATCAAATAAAAATAAATCGTCTATGAGGATATTAGAAACTAGAATGATGCAAATATTAATAAAGCTATTTGCAATTAACATGGAAGTCAATAACTGTTTTGGATTTTCTAATAAGTCTACAATTCTTTTAAGTGGTTTGTGATTTTTTGTTTTTAATACTTGGATGTCCTTATAAGACATGGAGAAAAATGCCACTTCTGAACCTGCAATAGCAAAAGATAAAAAAAGTAAGACAAAAAGAAGTAATAGCAACAATGCATCCTGTTGCATTTTTGAGACATCAAAATAAGTGGCTGCAAAAAATATAAACTTACTCGAGTGCGCTTCCATGGTGGAAAGTTACTAAAAAATCATTAATGATTTTTGGAAATGCATATTTTGACAACTGCTTAGGCTTTACCCACAAAGCATTTTGAAGCATTTTAGGCATTTTTAATAACTGTATGCAAATAAAGCGTGCTTCGATGGTTTGATGGGTCAAAATTTGCTTAAATAATTGAGGGGCTTTTTCGATGCCAATATAGTTCCAATGTTTTTTTGGCACACCAAATTGATGTGTTAAAACAGTTTCTAAATAACTATCCGAAAACTCAGGCATGCGGTCCTGCTCTAAAATATAAAACTGAAACAACCCATTCCACACATCCCCTTCCCCTCTTTGTTGCAACATCCAACTGCCATTGAAATTAAAACAGAAAAAATCAAAATATCTTTTCTTTTTTGTGATGCGCTTTAACTTAACAGGCAATTGATTGACTTTATTCACGTTAAACGCAACACATTTGGATGACAGGTTACACACAGCACAGTCTGGGTTATTTGGCTTGCATACTGTGGCTCCAAAATCCATGATCGCTTGATTGTATAAGCCTGGTTGGTCTTTTGCTAGATTTTGATTTGCAAGTGTATTGAATATTGCAATGCCCTCTTTTGTATCCGTAGGCGTTGAAATGCCATTGAATCTTGCAAGCACTCTAAACACATTTCCATCCACTACAGCATAGGGTAAATTAAATGCAAAAGAAGCAATGGCCGAAGCAGTATAAGGTCCAATTCCTTTTAAAGCCAGAAGCCCTTCATAGTCATTTGGGAATAGCCCTTTTGATAAGTTTGTAATATGCCTTGCAGTATGCAATAAGTTTCTACACCTGTTATAATACCCCAAACCTTCCCATAATTTAAAGACTTTCTCATCCTTTGCCTTTGCAAGATCTTGAATAGTTGGGTAGGCTTGAATGAACTTTTCATAGTAGGCCCAGCCTTGATCTACCCTAGTTTGTTGAAGTATTACTTCGCTCAACCAAATTTTATAGGGATCGGATTCCCCTTTCCAAGGCATGGTACGTTGGTTGGTATTTTGGTTCCAAAGTAGGAGTTGTTGGGTAAAATAGGTAGACATTAGCCGTAAAATTGCCTAAAATTAGGGAGATCTCCCATTGTTTAATCAGAAAATAAGCGAATAAGTAGAGGCAAAATAAATATATACTTATTTTATATAATATATATGAGCTTAAAAATATGTCTATAAATGCATAAAAAAAAAGGACTTATCGTTGTGAAAAGTTAAAATTTCTTATATTTAGTGTACAAAAACCCCAAAACCAAACTCCATGAGAAAATCTGATCTCATCAATCAAATCTCTGAGAAAACGGGAATACCTAAAGTTGATGTATTAGTCACTTTAGAAACCATGTTCAAAGAAGTAAAAGAAAGTTTAGCAAATGGCCAGAATATCTATATTCGTGGCTTTGGTAGCTTTATTACTAAGAAGAGAGCTGCAAAAATTGGTAGAAATATCAAGAAGAATATTGCAGTAGAAATTCCTGAACATTTTATTCCAGCTTTTAAACCAGCAAAAGAATTTGTAAACGAGGTGAAAAGCAAACGTAAGTAGTTAACTTTGCAAAAATCTTTTTGCATTGAGAAAACCACAACTAATACTCATCTTGTCAGGGCTACTACTATTTAGTGTGCTCTACTTTTTTACCCCTAGATTTACTGCCAAAGAAGCGACTGCTTCTAATCAAACAACTGAAAATCAAGTTGTCACAACCGAATCCATCTTAAATACGGCCAAATTAGCCCTTTCAGAAAATCAGAAAATAGCCTTATTATCTATTGAAAATCAATTGACTAAGGCTTCCAATGCCAAAGATAGTTTGAAGTCATTTAAGGCATTGTCACAGTTCTGGGCAGATTCAGCTCAAAAACTAGCTCCATATTTATATTTCACTTACAGCGCCGCTTTGTTGGAAAATTCTGAAAAAAGCCTCACTTTTGCAGCCCAGCTGTTGGTAGACAATCTACTTTCGCCGGATGCACCACCAGCACTCCAACCTTGGATTGCCGGAAATGCAAAAGTTCTTTTAGAGAAAGCATTGGTAATCAATCCAAAAAATGACTCCGCAAAAATTAATTTAGGCGCTTGTTATTTATTTGGGAACCTATCTGACAATCCTATGCAAGGGATTACAAAGATCAAAGAAGTGGTGGATAAAGATTCCACTAATGCTTACGGTCAATTTATCCTGGCACTTGGAGGTAAAAAGTCAGGACAATATGATAAAGCAATTGAACGCTTTTTAAAGGTGATTAAGATTCAGCCTAATCAGATTGAAGCGATGATTCATTTAGCAGAATGTTATGAGTTGACCGACCAAAAAGCTTTAGCCATTGAATGGTATACAAAAGTTAGCAATAGCGTGAATATTCCAGAAGCCAAAGAAGCCATCTCCAAAAGAATTCAAGAATTAAAGAAATAATATTTTATAACAGAAAAAGAATCGAACATGCCTTGTGGTAAAAAAAGAAAGCGTCATAAAATTGCGACGCACAAAAGAAAAAAACGTTTAAGAAAAAACCGTCATAAGAAGAAGAACAAATAGTTCCTATTCAACACAAGCATTTTTTAATTGAAAAATGCTTGTGTTATTTTCCATTGCACGCCACTTCTCTACCTAGCAACTTTACTTTACCTTTTACCTTCCTTTGTAAAGTGGCCGTGTTTTCAAAAAACATAAAGCATCCTCCCGCTATCAGGCGAGTAGTATGTTTTATTAAAAGTTGCTATTCGTGAATAAAGATTTAATTATTAATAGTTCTCCTGATGGGGTTGAAATTGCCCTTCTAGAAGAAAAGAAATTGGTAGAAATTCATAACGAGAAGATTGATGCCCGCTTTGCTGTGGGTGACCTCTATCTTGGAAAAGTGAAAAAAATCATACCTGGGTTGAATGCCGCATTTGTAGATGTGGGGTTTGAGAAAGATGCATTCCTACATTACACCGACCTTAGCCCCTATATCAAGTCAGTTATCAAGTTCACGCATGACGCGATGAACAATCAACATAATCAATTTGATTTTTCAAAGTTTGAATCGGCACTTGAGATTGTAAAAACAGGAAAAATTAGTGAAGTCTTAAATGGCAAGCCTAATATTTTGGTGCAAATTTTAAAAGAACCTATTGCAGCTAAAGGACCTCGTTTGACTTGTGAAATTTCATTGGCCGGTCGTTTTGTAGTACTCACACCATTCAATGAAATTATTGCTGTCTCTAAAAAAATTCATTCCTCTGA
>JBMOFB010000036.1:0-14159 GCA_049314475.1 Sediminibacterium sp. | reverse complement strand
GCACTACGGTATCTTCTTCAATGGTATAACCTGCTGCCACTGAGGCTTCGTTTGCCTTTCTGCGTATTTTCCAAAGCTCTGTTTTTTGTTGGGCATCATCGGCAAAGTATAATTCTCCCACTTCAAAATTAGCCAATACTTCAGCAATGGCTTCCATATCTTTCATCAATACCTCTTTATCATTGCCATCTACTTCTATGATTAAATGTGCTGCTAAGTTGTCTGTAATTGTAATCGCTGTGCTATCACATAATTTGCTAGCTAATTTAATGGATTCGATTTCCATTAGTTCCATGGCACTTGGCGTGATACCAGCTCTAAAAATAGCACTCACAGCTTCACTCGCCTTTTCTAAACTATCAAATGGAGCCAGCATTAATAAATCAAACTTTGGATGTGGAATTAATCTTAAAACAATTTTGGTCACAATTCCTAATGTACCCTCACTCCCTACAATCAACTGTGTTAAGTTATATCCAGTTGCATTTTTTAACACATTCGAACCAGTCCATATAATTTCTCCCGTAGGTAAAACAATTTCTAAATTTAAAACATAGTCTTTCACTACGCCATACTTCACCGCCTTAGGTCCTCCTGAATTTTCGGAAATATTACCACCAATAAAACAAGATCCTTTACTTGCTGGATCGGGCGGGTAGAATAAACCTTTTTCTTTTACTGCATTTTGTAAAACTTCTGTAATCACACCAGGTTCAGTGGTGACTTGTAAATTTCTTTCATCAATTTCTAAAATCTGATTGAATCTTTCCATAGCAATTACCAAACCGCCTAAATGTGGCAGTGCACCACCCGTTAAACCAGTGCCTGCACCTCTTGGTGTCACTGGAATTAAGTGTTTATTAGCTAATTGCATCAACGCGCCAATCTCTTCTGTTTTTCTTGGCTTGACTACGACCGCTGGGTAATAATGTAATCTTTCCGTTTCGTCTCTGCCGTATTTTTCAAAGCTCTCTTCGTCTGTGAAAACATATTCAGGTCCAACAATGGATTTAATTTGCTCCAGTAATTCAGGTGTAATTTGTTGCATTTAGAAATTAATATGAAATTAAAACAAACCGTATAAAGTACTATCTACCTTAATAATAATATGGCCTAAATCTTCTTCAGACTCGCCAAATTTATTTTTATCACAATCAATCACTAACAATGGACCTTCTTTATAATTTTCGATCCATTTATTATAATATTCGTTCAGTCTTTTTAAATAATCTAAACGAATATTCTCTTCGTATTCTCTTCCTCTTTTTTGAATTTGAGACACAAGAGTAGGGACAGATGCTTTTAAATAAATTAATAAATCTGGTGGTTGAACCATTGATTGAATCGTTTTAAAAAAGCCAAAATAGTTATCAAAATCACGCTTGCTCATTAAACCCATCTCGTGTAAGTTAGGCGCAAAAATATTGGCATCTTCGTAGATGGTTCTGTCTTGAATGATGGTTTCGGTACCTTGTTGTATTTCCAAAATTTGATTCAATCTACCGTGTAAAAAGTAAATCTGCAAGTTGAAGCTCCATCTTGGCATATCATCATAAAAGTCCATTAAATAGGGATTATGGTCCACATCTTCAAATTGAGGAATCCAGCGATAGTGCTTGCTCAACAACTCGGTAAGCGTTGTTTTACCAACGCCAATATTACCAGCGATTGCTACGTGTTTCGGTTTTTTAGTTGTTGCTTTTGCCATAATCTTATGCGTGAAGTTAAATTAATTTATATTTATTTAAAGGTATTCCATCCCTATTGCTTTTCTAACAGTGGTTAAAGTTGCAGAGGCACTCGCTCTTGCCTTGTCTGCACCTTGATGTATGATTTTTAAAAGTAGATCTTTATTGTTTTGTAAGTCAGTTGCTTTATTACGAATTGGGTTGATAAATTGAACCATATCCTCGGCCAATTGTTTTTTCATATCGCCGTAACGAATCATGCAATTGCCATCTGAACTATTGTTAAAGTCATCCTCAAACTTTTTTACTGTATCAGCGGTACTTACTAAACTCATTAAAGTAAATAAGTTTTGAATGTAATCTGGTTTCACAGAATTAGGCGTTAGAGGCCCTTGATCTGTTTTTGCTTTCATCACTTTTTTACGAATCATTTCATCTTCATCGGCTAAAAACAAAGTGGTCATTTGATTTTCGCTCTTACTCATTTTACCGTTGCCATCTAAGCCCATTATTTTAACTAAATCACTGTTATAATTAAATGCATAAGGTAGTGGGAATGTCTCACCATAACGGTGGTTGAATCTTTCGGCAAAATTTCTTGCCATTTCTAGGTTTTGCTCTTGGTCTTTTCCTACTGGCACTTTTACTGCGCGATGAATTAATATATCGGCAGCTTGTAACACCGGATAAGTTAACAAGCCTGCATTCACATTTTCGGGTTGCATCCTTACTTTATCTTTAAACGTAGTCGTCTTTTCTAATTCACCTTTATACGCCAACATATTTAAGTACAAATATAATTCTGCAATTTCTGGGACATCACTTTGAACATATAAAGACACTTTCTCTGGATCTAATCCACATGCAATATTTTCTGCCACTACACGTAACACACTTTCTTGTAAAGTTTTTGTATCAGGATGTGTCGTTAAGCTATGCCAATTGGCTACAAAAAAATAGCAATTAAATTCATCTTGCATGCGGACATAATTGCGCATGGCACCAAAATAATTTCCCAAATGTAAGAAGCCAGTAGGCCTAATTCCACTCAATACAATTTCCTTTTCCATAGCTGTGCGAAGATAATGAATCACAATCCCATTTTTTGCCATCTTTTTGGGATATTTGTCCTGAATCTAAAAAAAAACGCTTGAGCCTAGCTTCGCTTTTATCCAGTCCCATTGAATACCTAAAGGGCGTAGGCCCTCAGAGGGCGGAATTGCTTAAAAAAGAGCTCAGTATCTACACTTTTGGCGATTTATTGCAGCATTTCCCACATAGGCATGTGGATAAGACAATTGTGACACCAATAAATGTATTGACTCCAGAGATGGATTTTGTCCAAGTTAAAGGGGTCTTATTGGGTTTACATTCCATTGGGGAGAAGCGCTCAAGAAGGATGGTGGCCCAATTAAAAGATGAATCAGGTTATTTAGAATTGGCCTGGTTTCAGGGGATTCAGTATGTTCAAAAGAATTTAGTGGAGGGGCAGACCTACCTTGTTTTTGGCAGGTTAGGCTTTTTTAATGGGAAGCCTCAGATTGTGCATCCAGAAATTGAAGCTTTTGAAGTGCATACGATGGCACAAAAATCATTGCTTGAACCGGTCTATGGTTCCACCGAGAAATTAAAAGCAAGGGGATTGAACGGAAAACAAATTGGCAAGCTAACCCAAGTCTTGTTTCAACAAATTAGTGAAAGGGATTTGCCAGAAAATTTACCTGCTCATTTATTAGTAGACAGAATGGGAAGATGGGAGGCGTTTAGACAAATCCATTTTCCATCCAATCAAGCAAATTACAAGCAGGCATTGTCAAGATTAATTTTTGAAGAATTATTCATTGCTCAAATTAGATTGAATTTAATCAAGATAGATCGCCATAAAAATAGCAAGGGACAAGTGTTTGAAAAAGTGGGGGATTATTTTAATACTTTTTACAACAATTATTTACCCTTTGAATTAACGGGTGCGCAAAAAAGAGTGATTAAAGAAATTAGACAAGATGTCGCCAAAGGTTTTCAGATGAACCGTTTATTACAAGGAGATGTGGGCAGTGGAAAAACGATGATTGCATTGATGGCGATGTTGATTGCTGCAGACAATGGGTTTCAGAGTTGCTTAATGGCCCCAACCGAAATTTTAGCACAACAACATTATAGTAGTTTAACAGAGCTCTTAAAGGCAATGCCGGTGGAAGTAGCTATTTTAACTGGCAGCACCAAAGCAGCAGAGCGCAGAAGAATTTTAAAAGGATTAGCAGAAGATACGATTCATTTTGTGGTAGGCACGCATGCACTCATTGAGGACCCAGTGCAATTTAAAAAATTAGGATTGGCTGTGATTGACGAGCAACACAGATTCGGGGTAGAGCAAAGATCAAAGCTTTGGAAAAAAGCATCCATCCCGCCACATGTATTAGTGATGACCGCAACGCCCATCCCAAGAACCCTAGCCATGACGGCTTATGGCGATTTGGATTATAGCATCATGGACGAATTACCTCCAGGTAGACAGCCCATCAAAACCGTACATCGATACGAAACATCGCGCGCAAGTGTGATGGATTTTGTAAAATCAGAAATTCAAAAAGGTCGTCAAGCTTATTATGTTTATCCATTGATTGAGGAAAGTGAAAAATTAAGTTATGAGGATTTAATGCAGGGATATGAACAAGTCAAAAGTTATTTCCCTGAACCCACTTATAAAATTAGTATGGTCCATGGAAAGATGCACAATGATTTAAAATCGGAGAACATGAACAGATTTAAATCAGGGGATACACAAATTTTAGTAGGCACCACAGTGATTGAAGTGGGCGTGAATGTACCCAACGCATCGGTGATGGTGATAGAGAGTGCAGAAAAATTTGGTTTATCACAATTACATCAGTTAAGGGGCAGGGTAGGTAGAGGTTCGGAACAGAGTTATTGTATTTTATTGAGTAGCGTAAAAGCAAGTAGGGAAGCAAGAGAAAGATTAAAAATCATGTGTACTACCACAGATGGTTTTGTGATAGCAGAAAAAGATTTAGAGATTAGAGGCCCTGGAGATATAGATGGCACAAGACAAAGCGGTGCATTGAATTTTAAGTTAGCTAGTTTAATCAATGACCGACCAACTATGGAAATTGCAAAAGCAGCAGCAGCAGCTATTTGTGAAAAAGATCCTAATTTGACCATGCCGGAGCACTTGGCGATACGTAGCTTTTTACAGACCCAAAAAACCAAAATTGGCTGGGGTAAGATTGCCTAAGCCCATCAATTTTAAGTAACTTGCTCCCTAGAAGCCACCATTTGGCGGCATGACTATGACATTAATATCAATTCAATTTTAGTATGAAATACGATCCACTTGACCCAACCTTATTTATTCAAAACAGAAAACGTTTTGTGAGTCAAATGCAAAAAAATAGCATTGCTGTTTTTGTTAGCAACGACGAGTTCCCTAGCAATGGAGACGCCTTGCATGGCTTTGTACAAAATTCCGATTTATTTTGGTTATCAGGTATTGAGCAAGAGGGTACCATGGTGGTGCTTTTCCCAGATAATCCAGATCCTAAGTTTAGAGAAGTATTGGTCTTGGTTCGTCCACAAGAGTTAAAAGAAATTTGGGATGGCAAAAGATTAAGAGCGTATGAAGCGACTGCTATTTCTGGCATGAAAACCATTGTTTGGGTAGATAGTATTGACGCCATGCTACAAACATGGATACATTTAGCCGATGCGATTTATTTAGACTCCAACGAAAACGATCGTAAAAATAATTTAGTCAGAACAAATGAGTACCGATTTATAGACGAGATGCAATCTCGCTATCCTCTGCATCAATATTTACGCGCGGCTAAAGTTATGAAAGCCTTGAGGGCGATCAAAACAAAGCAAGAAATAGTGGTGATTCAAAAGGCCATTGATATTACAGAATCTGCTTTTAGAAGGTTATTACAATTTATACAACCAGGTGTGAATGAGTGTGAGGTTGAAGCAGAAATCTACCATGAATTTTTAAGACAAAAAGCAACGGGTGTGGCTTACCACAGCATTTTAGCAAGTGGTGACAATGCAAGAACATTGCATTATACAAGTAATAATAACGAATGTAAAGACGGAGAGTTAATTTTGATGGATTTTGGCGCAGCATATGGTGGATACAATGCTGATTTAACAAGAACAGTTCCTGTAAACGGCATGTTTACAAAAAGACAAAAGGAAGTGTACAATGCTTGCTTGCATTTACATGATTATGCAAAATCAATTTTAAAGCCAGGCATTAGTATAGTAAATTATACCGATAAAGTGGGGGAAGAAGCGACAAAGCAATTTGTAAAAATTGGATTATTGACAAAGGCAGATGTGAAAAATGAGGATGCAGACAATAGAGCATATCGTAAATATTTATACCATGGTATTTCGCATCATTTAGGAATAGATGTGCATGATTTGGGCACCAGAACTGCACCAATACAAGCAGGCATGGTGTTTACTGTGGAGCCTGGTATTTATATTAAGGAAGAGGGTATGGGTGTTAGAATTGAAAATAATGTTTGGATTACGGCAAAAGGCAATCAAGATTTATTTAAGAACATTCCAATTAAAGCCGAAGAGATTGAAACTTTAATGAAAAGAAAAAAATAATTCAATTACAAGATGCGCCAACAAATCCCCAATATCATTACGCTGTTCAATTTATTTTTAGGATGTATGGCCATTGTAAGTTGCTTTCAGTTTGGGACGGTAGCTTCTATCTCTGAAACTGGAGATATGTTAATTGAGATTCCTGAAAAATTATATTTAGCAAGCTTATTCATTGGACTAGCCGCCGTAGTAGATTTTTTGGATGGCTATGTAGCAAGATTAATGAATGCGCCTTCTGAGATGGGGAAGCAATTAGATTCATTAGCAGATGTAGTGAGTTTTGGTGTAGCACCAGCATGTATTGTGTATCAATTTTTAAGATTGGCATTGGCCAACGATGTGAATGCATTGGCTACAAGTAGTTGGTTGTTTGCTCCAGCATTCCTTATTCCAATGGCGGGCGCTTACAGGTTGGCTAGGTTCAATTTGGATCAAACTCAATCCACCTATTTTAAAGGGGTGCCCATTCCTATGATTGGGATTTTAACTGCAGTTTTTCCATTGATTTATTGGCAGCCATCTTATGGTATTATTTCAAAGCTTTTATTGAGCCCCCTATTTTGGTATGTTTATATAGTTATAGTGAGTTATCTGATGGTCATGACAAGGCCTATGTTAGCGCTAAAAAGCTTATCCAATAAGAAAAAATTATTCCTTCCATTAGGGATTGTTGCAATAGAAATAGTGGTTTCAGCTGTATTTTTTAAATGGTACGCCATTCCATTTGGCTTTATTGGCTATTGCATAGTATCTTTGATGTATCCAAAAACAATCACTCAATAACAAAGTATGATCTATCAAGTACAAATTAAAGTAATGCCATTAAAGGATTTATTAGATCCACAAGGAAAAGCAGTTTTAGGCGGATTACATAATTTAGGTTTATCAGGAATTCAAGACGTTCGCGTTGGAAAAAATATCAACTTACAAATTGAAGCTGCTGACGAAGCTGCTGCAGTCGCGATGGCAACAGAAGCGAGTAAGCAATTATTAGCGAATGCGGTGATGGAATACTTTGAAGTAGTGGTTTTATAAACGACTTCATTCATTTACAACCATGTTATATTTAGTCCCTACTCCCATTGGAAATTTAAAAGATTTTACTTTTAGAGCGGTAGAGACTTTACAATCTGTGGATTTTATTTTATGTGAGGATACAAGAACCTCCTCTAAGTTGCTACAGCACTATCAAATTCAAAAGCCACTCACGCCTTTTCATCAGCACAATGAACATAAAATTGTGGAGCACCTAGTGCAACAATTGATGGCTGGAAAAAATATTGCACTCATCACGGATGCAGGCACACCAGGTATTTCGGATCCTGCATTTTTATTGGTGCGTGCCTGCAAAGCAGCAGGAGTCCCAGTGACTAGTTTACCCGGAGCCACCGCATTTGTTCCTGCTTTAGTAAATAGTGGTTTGCCTACCAATCGGTTTATATTCGAAGGCTTTATTCCTTTAAAAAAAGGCAGAAAAACGCTAATGGAGGCGCTAGTCAATGAAGAACGCACGATGATTTTTTATGAAAGTCCTATGCGCCTTGTAAAAACCCTCGAACTTTTCAAAGCTACCTTTGGTCCAGAGCGAAAAGCTGCTGTAAGCAGAGAGCTCACAAAAATGTTTGAAGAAAATATCACAGATACCCTCGAAAATTTGATCCTTCATTTTACTGCTAAGCAGGTGAAAGGGGAAATTGTGATTGTGGTGGCGGGGAAAGAGTAAGCCTTCTTCCATGCTTTTATCATTCCAACCATTTATCATTCCACTTTGGAATCCAGCCTTTTTTGTTTAATTTGACCCTATAAATACATCCTATGTTAAAGAAGTTGTCCTTTTTTGCACTTTTAACTATGTTATTAAGTGTTCAATTATCCGCCCAACCAGAGCGTTGGCAACAACAGATCAATTATAAAATTGATGCTAGTTTAGACGTACTAAAAAATACGATCAAGGGTACGGAGGAAATCTTGTACACTAATAATTCAACAGACACTTTACGCAAAGTATATTTCCATATGTACTGGAATGCTTTTCAGCCTAATTCAAATATGGATCTAAGAAGCCGTGAATTGGGCAAAACAATTTTAGCAAGCAGAAGAGGAGAAGATATCAAAGATTGGGATATGCGTGTGCGTGATCGCATCCAAAATTTAAAGCCAGAAGAATATGGGATTCAAAAAGTAAATACCATTACAATCAATGGTAAGGCACAACAGTTAATTGAGCATGAAACTATTTTAGAAGTAGTTTTAACGCAACCTATATTACCAAAATCAGCGGTAAAAATGAATCTGCAATTTGAAGCACAAGTGCCAGTTCAAGTAAGAAGGTCGGGCAGAGACAATGCAGAAGGTGTGCGTTATTCTATGAGCCAATGGTATCCTAAAATGGTAGAGTACGATTACCAAGGGTGGAATACCAATCCTTATATCGCTAGAGAATTTTATGGTGTATGGGGTAATTTTGATGTGACATTAAGAACGGATAAATCTTACATGATTGGTGGAACAGGTGTATTGCAAAATCCAACTGCCCCTTTAGATAAAGACGGCAACAAAGTATGGAATTTCAAAGGCAATAACATTCATGACTTTGTATGGTTTGCAGATAATAATTTTAAGCATTTATCTAAAGAAGTGCGTAAAGGCTTAACCATTCATGTTTACTATAAAGCAAAAGATGCAAAAGCGGATAGTGCTTGGGCCAATGTATTATGGGCTGCTGAAAAAGCATTGCCTTATATGGAAAAGAAAATGGGGGCCTATCCTTATCCTCAATACTCTTTCATTCAAGGTGGTGATGGTGGTATGGAGTATGCGATGGCGACTTTGTTAAAAGGCCCAGGATTAGGGACTGTTTTTCATGAGTGGATACACAGCTGGTACCAGCATATATTAGGCTCTAATGAAAGCTTATTCGCATGGATGGATGAAGGATTCACAAGTTATGGAGAAGATGATGTGACGCATTTTTATGAGAAAAATTTTGCAACACAATCGCCCTATATAAGTGAAGCAGCTAAGAAACAAATTGTTGCTAGTTTAGAAAGACAAGCGAACATGTTACCTGCTGTGCAGTTTGGAAACTATAATGGTTATTTAGCGTTGGCTAAAAGCGGATTCGAAGAACCGATGTCAACACATGCCGATCATTTTAATACCAACTATGCTTATTCTAATGCAGCCTACAGTAAAGGAGGTACTTTCTTAGGATTGTTGGGTTATATAATGGGAGAAGCTAAGCGTGATCAATTGATGTTGAATTATTACAACACTTGGAAATTCAAGCACCCAAATGCAAATGATTTTATAAGAGTAGCAGAAAAAACAAGTGGCTTACAATTACAATGGTTAAAAGAATATTGGGTGAATAGCACCAAAACAATTGATTATGGATTGAACGATATTCAAGTAAGCGGAAATGCTGCTTTAATTAGTATTCAGAGACTAGGAAAGTTCCCAATGCCAGTAGAAGTATTTATTACATACAAAGATGGTACGAGTGAATTGCATTATATGCCTTTGGATTTAATGTTGGGAGGAAAACAACAAGAGGGTGCTATAAAACAAATCAATCATCCTGAGTGGAAATGGGCACAACCAACTTATACTTTTGAAACAACGCAACCATTGAGTGCGATTAAATCTATCGAGATTGATCCTAGTCAAAGAATGCCAGACATCAATAGAAGTAATAATAAAATAGAAATTCCGAATTAATGAGTATAGATATTGGTGTTATTTCAATACTTTGACCTTATAAAAATAAAGGCGTTCAATTGAACGCCTTTATTTATTTCTTAACCTGTATAATATATTTCTCTTTAAAATAATCCTCTTTAAAGATATCATAAATGGGCATCATTTTAGGACGAGTGCCGCTTTCAAAAATCTCTTGATGCAAGTCGCCACCTTTCAAACAAATTAAACCATTGGGTTGATTTGGTTTTTTAACAAGCACTGGGTTCGCCCACCTCCATAAATCCTTTAGGGGAGCGACTGCTCTGCTGACTGCGTAATCGAATTTTTTATTTTTAATGTCTTCTACTCGGGTATGCTTTGTCTCAATATTTTGAATGCCTACCATCTCACATACGGCGTCCACCACTTTTAATTTCTTAGCAATACTATCTACTGCATAAAATTGTACTTCTGGAAAAAAGATCGCCAATGGCACAGTGGGAAAACCACCACCACAGCCAATATCAATGACCTGTGTGCATGGAGTCCATTCTGCAATGGCAGCAATGCTGAGCGAGTGCAGAACATGGTGCAAGTATATTTGATCAATGTCTTTTCTGGATACCACATTGATTTTTGCATTCCATTCTTGATAGGCCGCTTCTAAGCCAGTCAATTGATCTAATTGAGCAGGTGTAAAATCCGCAAAGTAGCGCGTGATTAATTCCAATTTTTCTGTGGGGCTTTCCATACGCTAGGCAAGGTAAATAAATAATAGAATATGGACCACAAATCAAATAGAATATACCAAGGCCAAAGGTCTAGCTCATTTAATTTTTTCATTGCGCCACGTAAAATAAGGCCTTGTAATAATGCCCTGAAAGCCCATAAGCTAAGTGGAATCGTATATTCTTTTGTAAACACAAGCGCTAAAACCAGTGCTGGATAAACTAAGAATTGACTAATAGCATAAAGACCTAATAAAAAAATATGTTTCTTTTTATAAAATTTACTCGTGGTATAATGACGGTATTTTTGCGTCATCCAATCTTTAAATCTGGTCTTTGGTTCACTTAATGTATGTGCATCATGGTCTACCACTATTGCGGTATTGCGTCTATTAGCTACTTGATTGATGAATAAGTCATCGTCACCACTAGGGATTTGATTGATGGATGAGAAGCCTTTATTCTTAATAAACAGCTCACGCTTATATGAAAGATTGCGACCAACACCCATATAAGGCAGTCCTGCTAACGCATAGGAAAAATATTGTAAGGCAGTTTGAAAAGTCTCAAATCGAATAATTTTATTAAGTAAGCCACGCTTCTTTTTATAAGCGCCGTAACCCAAAACGATTTCCTTTTCATCATCATATCCATCCTGCATCAAGCGCATCCAATGTTCACTTGCAGGTAAGCAATCCGCATCGGTTAATAATAATGTCTCGTTTTTCGCCGACTTGATACCCATTGAAAGTGGAAATTTCTTTCCTACAATCATTTTTGCTTCCTGCGTCAACATCACTGGGTTCAAATTTTTAAATGATTTTTTAAATTCATTCAACAAATACTTTGTTTCATCTTCTGAATTATCATTTACTAATATCACTTCATGCGTGGTGCTATATTCTTGCACCAAAACTCCTGGTAAGGTATTGGCTAAATTATGTGCTTCATTACGTGCACAAATCACAACCGAAACTGGGTGTTCTACATGCACTGTTTTGTTTGGTTTCTTATAAATAGCTAGTCTTAAAAAAAAGAAAAGGTAATAAAAAACTTGAACGGCAATAACAGCTGCAAAAAAGCCAATAAGCACCTCGGATATAAGTGTTGACGAAAAGGGTAAGTTGATTGTCATAGCGCAAAAGTAAAGATTTTTGACCTTACCTTTGTCCCATGGCGGCATTACAATTTGAATTAGCAGTAGAGAGTCAACAAGGTGCTTCTAGAGCTGGGACCATCAGGACCGATCATGGAGTCATCCAAACACCCATTTTTATGCCTGTGGGAACTATTGGTTCGGTAAAAGCGGTGACACAGCAACAATTAAAGCAGGATATCAACGCAAAAATTATACTAGGCAATACCTACCATTTATACCTAAGACCAGGCACAGAAGTGCTTGAAGCCGCAGGAGGCCTTCATAAATTTATGGGTTGGGATCGGCCTATTTTAACTGATAGTGGGGGTTACCAAGTTTTTTCATTGGCGTCCAACAGAAAAATTAAGCCGGAAGGGGTGGTGTTTCAATCACATATTGATGGGAGCAAGCATTTATTTACACCCGAGAATGTGATGGATATTCAAAGAAGTATTGGGGCAGATATCATTATGGCTTTTGATGAATGTCCTCCAATTCCTAGTACCTACGACTACGTACGTAAAAGTATGGATCTAACGCATACTTGGTTGGACAGGTGTTTTAATCGATTGGCCGAAACGCCTGATCTATATGGGCATACTCAGAATTTATTTCCAATTGTACAAGGTGGGTTATATAAAGATCTAAGAAAAGCTTCTTGTGAATATATTGCTTCTAAAAATGCAGTAGGCAATGCCATTGGAGGATTGAGTGTAGGGGAGACGGAGGAAGAAATGTATGAGTTTACCGCAGTCTGTTGTGAAAACTTACCAAAGGATAAGCCACGTTATTTAATGGGTGTAGGTACCCCTTGGAATATTTTAGAAGCTATCGATTTAGGAATAGATATGTTTGATTGCGTGATGCCCACAAGAAACGGACGAAATGGAATGTTATTTACTTCACAAGGCGTTATTAATATCAAGAATAAAAAGTGGTATAAAGATTTTAGTCCGATAGATTCGGGTATTCCCAATGAAATGAGTCAATACTATACCAAAGGCTATTTAAGACATTTATTTGCTGCAGATGAGATACTAGGGATGCAATTAGCAAGCATACAAAACCTTTCTTTTTACTTGTGGTTGGTTGAACAAGCTAGAATACATATTATTGCCGGAGATTATAAGGCATGGAAAACGATCATGATTCCACAAATCAGTAAAAGATTATAAGCATTGAAAAAACTGGATTGGTACATACTAAAAAAATTTTTGGCAGTATTTTTCTTTGCCATCTTTTTCTTTGCTGTCATTGCAGTAGTGATTGATGTAAGTGAAAAAACGGATGATTTTGTACGTTCTGGTTTAACAAGTTCCGAGATCATAAAAAATTATTATGTTGGATTTATACCCCATATTATAGCACTGTTATTTCCTTTATTTGTTTTTATTGCAGTGATCTTTTTTACTTCTAAAATGGCAGGACAAACAGAGATTGTTCCAATTTTAGCGAGTGGTACTTCTTACAACAGATGGCTAAGACCTTATTGGATTGGCGGCTTATTTTTAGGTTTTGTGTTATGGATATCCAACCAATGGATAGTGCCAAAAGCGAATAATATTCGCGGCGATTTTGAAGCCACTTACATTGATGCAAACTCCTCTTACAATGCACTTTTAAGAGGTTCTAACGATTATTATTTTAGGATTGATTCCTTTACCTATGCTGGAATTTATGGGTATGATACGACCTATAAAAGAGGTGCAAACTTTTTTGCCTATACTGTAAAAGGAGACCAAGTCATCTACAATATCCGAGCAGAGTCAATTATGTGGGATACCGCAAAAAAGGATTGGGAATTATCAGAAGTGATAGAGCGCAAAGTGACAAATCAAAAAGAATTGGTGGCTTATTTGCCCAATTCCCATAAAAAATATCCCTTCAAACCAGTTGACTTGGAAAAGGATAAATATGCCAAAGACAAATTAACAACCCCACAATTAATTAAACAGATAAAGATGGAAGCCTTAAGGGGCTCTGAGGGTTTAAATGAATTAAAAATTGAACGCTATAGACGCGACGCTACTCCAATAACAGTATTACTTTTAACCATGATTGGTGCCATCATTGCTGGCCGAAAAATTAGGGGTGGAAGCGGTGCACATTTGGCCATGGGCTTTACCATTGCGGCATTGTTTATTATTACAGATCGATTCTCCACCATCTTCTCCACTAAGGGCAACCTACCTCCATTTGTAGCAGCTTGGATACCCAATATTATTTTTGTCTTTGTCGTCTATTATTTATACAAAAAAGCCCCTAAATAAGCATTTCTTAGTTAACTTTGTG
>JBMOFB010000035.1:0-14377 GCA_049314475.1 Sediminibacterium sp. | reverse complement strand
TCTTTTTCCTTACGTTTTTTCTCGTAAAGAAACTTCTTATAATCAATCACTTTACATACCGGTGGATTGGCTGTTGGAGAAATCTCAACTAAGTCTAAACCCTGTTCTGCAGCTATTTTCAGCGCATCTTGTGTGTTGTAAACACCTACTGTAATATTATCACCAACCAGTCGTATTTCTGGAACTCTTATACGATCATTAATACGGTGCTCAGGTTCTTGTTGTCTTTGAAACCTTGGGTTAAATCTTGGTCCTCTGTTGGGTAATGCCATTAATTGTTAAAACGTTGTTTAAGTTTGTAAAGATAGTCAATGTTATGCTTCAGGTGCTTTTCTTTCGACTATTTCTTGATGGATCTGAGAAATAAAGGCTGTTTTATCCATCATGCCTAAATCTCCTTTGCCTTGTCTTCTGATAGATAATTGCCCCTCAGTCATCTCTTTTTCTCCAATCACTAGCATATAAGGCACTTTCATCAATTCGGTATCGCGGATTTTTTTACCAATTTTTTCGTTTCTATCATCAATCTCGGCACGAACCCCTGCTTTGCGTAATTCTGCCAAGACTTCTATAGCATATGGCATGAACTTGTCACTAATTGGCAGGATTTTAGCTTGTAAAGGCGCTAACCAAACCGGGAATTTACCGGCATAATGCTCTAAAAGGAAACCAATAAAACGTTCGTGTGTTCCTAAAGGAGCGCGGTGAATAATCAATGGCGTTTCTGGCTCATTGTCTTTATTGGTAAAGCTTAAATTAAATCTTTTTCCTTGTGCAAAATCCACTTGATTGGTTGCCAATGTAAACTCTCTTCCAATAATACTCCAAATTTGAACATCGATTTTTGGTCCGTAGAAAGCGCCCTCATCTTGCACTTCTACAAATGGCGTTCCTGTTTCAATCAATACTTCACGCACCATTTGCTCAGTCTCTAACCATAGCTGAGGTTCGTTGATATATTTCTGACCCAATTTAGCTGGATCATGCAAGCTTAATCGCATCACATATTTATCGATTCCAAAAATATTAAAGTACTTTAAGTACATCTCATTCACCGCTCTAAATTCTTGTGCAAATTGTTCTTTCGTGCAATAAATATGCGCATCATTCATGTGCAAACAACGTACACGCATTAGTCCAAATAATTCACCCGATTGCTCATAACGATAACAAGTACCATACTCTGCAAGTCTTAGTGGCATGTCTTTGTAGCTCTTTGGCTCTGCATCAAAAATTTTATGGTGATGCGGACAGTTCATTGCTTTCAAATAATATTTTGTACCATCCAATTCCATTGGAGGGAACATACTATCTTGATAATAAGGTAAGTGACCACTCGTAATATACATGCTTTCTTTAGCGATATGTGGCGTCACCACACGCTTATATCCTGCAGCTTCTTCGGTCTCTTTAGCAAGGCGTTCTAATTCTTCGATAATAATTGTACCATTGGGCATCCATAAAGGCAGTCCTGGTCCAACATCATCATCCATGGTATAAATACCTAATTCTTTTCCTAATTTTCTGTGATCTCTTTTCTTTGCTTCTTCAAGTAATAATAGGTATTCATCCAGTTCTTTCTGATTCGGAAAAGTCACGCCATATACACGCGTCAACATTTTATTTTTCTCATCCCCTTTCCAAAATGCACCAGCAATATTGGTGATTTTGATGGCCTTAATTGCACTGGTATTTGGGATATGTGGGCCACGGCATAAATCTGTAAAACCACCTTGTGTATAAAAAGTGATCGTGCCATCTTCCAATCCTGACAATAAATCTAGTTTGTATTCATCCCCCTTCTCGGTAAAATAAGCCACTGCTTCGGCCTTTGACATTTCCTTACGGATATAGTCATTGGCTTTCTTTGCCAATTCATTCATTTTATGCTCCAATAAAACAATATCTTCCTCTTTAATGGACTTTCCTCCTAAATCTATATCATAATAAAAACCTTTTTCTAAAGCTGGCCCTACCCAAAATTTAGCGCCAGGAAACTGCATTTCTACTGCTTCTGCAAGTAAATGGGCAGAGGAATGCCAGAATGTATTTTTACCATCGGCGTCGTCCCAGGTTAATAATTTTAAAGCTGCATCATGATGGATTGGGCGTGTTGCATCCCATACTTCACCATCGATAGCGGCTGCTAATACTTTTTTTGCCAAGCCTTCGCTAATTGATTTAGCGATACCTAATGCCGTGATACCTTTTTCAAAGGATCTTACTGCCCCGTCTGGAAATTGAATTTGAACCATGTTTGTGCGAATAAATAGATGTGTACAAAGATAACAAAAAAAAGGATGCTTGTTTATACTTAGATTAATACTTAAATTTAAAGTTCTAATCATTTTATGACAAGGCCGACCCTACTCCTATTTTTATCCTTATTTTTTACCCAATTAAGTGCTCAAAACTTAACTGGCAGATGGGTGGGTAGTTTCATTGCCAATGGAGATGCGTTGATTAATAATTTCACTTACGAACTCATTATTAAAGAAAACGCAAGTCATCAAATTACGGCACAAACCATCACCAAAAAAGGTGATCAGTTTTATGCAAGTGCATTTGCGAAAGGGAACCATAGTATTAGAACACAATTAGTACAAATAGATGAAACTAGTTTTGATCAAGTTAAAATAGCCAATCAACTTAAGGCTTGCTTGATGTCCAATTTTTTAACCTATAAAAATATTGATGGACATGAAATTTTAGAAGGTAGCTATATGTCTTCACTTGTTGGTGACAATCAAAATTGCGGAAGCGGTAAAGTTTTTTTAGAAAAAGTGCCTAGCTTGTACAACGTTAAAATTAATAAGGTAGAAAATAAAAAAACGGATACCCAAAAAACCAAATTAGCAACCACTCAAAATACGCAGCCAAAACCTAAGCCCTCAACAACTTTTTTGGCGCAATCCAACTCGCCTGTTGTAACCAAGAATGCATCTAATTCGACCGGTCAATTAATTACATCAAACTCAACCTCAGAAACAACTACAGACGATGTGATTGTTGAAAATGAATCTATCGCTTCAAATACAGTTGCTCAAAATACAATCCGAAATCAACCCATTAATTTGCCATGGGTGTTGGTTGGTAGGGAAAATAAATTGGTTAAAAAAATTGTTACGAATAGTAAAAATATAAGTATCGATTTATTTGATAATGGAACAATCGATAATGACACAGTCCTTGTTTTTGACAACAAAAAACTATTGGTTAATAAGAAAAGATTAAGTTATAAATCTATCCATCTTGAATTCGATTTTACTGAAAACATGAGGGAGCATGAAGTCATCATTGTAGCACATAATATGGGTACTGTACCACCAAATACTGCGCTGCTTTTATACAAAGATGGTAAGAATAGACAGGAATACTTTATCACTTCTACCAATAAAATCAATGCAAAAATATTGATTGTTTATGAGCCACTAATTCCAGATTAGTTCGCTCCCTAGTTAATCATCCTAGTGTATAATCCTAGTGGGTATCCTTAATTGAGCTCCTGTAAGATTTGAATTGGCCGGTATTGCAGATCCCCTTGGTTTTGATATGGATTGGTCCCTTTATTTTTCAACCCCATCCAACAATTTTCATCCTTGTCTCTATAAATATAAATGGTTTGCTTTTGATAGCCAATAGCAGCCAAGAACTCAATCCAATGTAGGCTTAACATTTGTGCACCCATCATGCGATCTTCTGGATTGGATTCCATTAATATAGCAGACATTTCACTTTGAATATTCATTAAACCTTGTACAGCCTTATTTTGAGTCGCTGTGTCAATGGATAAATCCTGTTGGATCAAACTATCTACTAGCAAGATCATATTTGTGCCATATAATTGCAAATTGACACTGTCCTGTTCTTGCAAATGCGCCATGACAGCAAAATATTGGTTCAATAAAGGTTGAATTTGTTGATCCAAATTTGGATCATGTCTTAGACCCGAAAATTTGGTGGTAAGTTTATCTGTTGTTTCATTTGACTTATTCCCACAATCAATTCCGAAAATCACTAAAAGAAGTATGAGCAATCTAAGCATATACATTTTTTTCAAAAATATGCATAAATAGCCACCACATCTCTGTAACTTTGCGCACAGAATTGAAATAATATGTTAATAGGATTACAAAATGTAACTTTTGAGTTTGGGGCAAGAGCAATCGTAACGGATGCAAATTGGCATATCCAGCCGGGCGAAAGAATTGGATTAATTGGTTACAATGGAACAGGAAAATCAACCCTATTAAAGCTTTTGGTTGGACAATACACCCCTTCAAAAGGGACGGTAGAAAAAGGCAGAGACACCACGATTGGCTATTTACACCAGGATTTATTGAGTTTTGATACAAGTGAAACCATCACAGAAGTCGCATTAGGCGCATTTGAAAGAGTGCGTGCCTTAGAAAAAGAAATTGAGGCACTAGGTATCGCCTTAGAAGCCAATCCCGAAGACAATGATATATTGATTAAATACACGGATGCATTACATGAATTGGATGTATTGGATGGTTATAATATTGAACATAAAGCCGAGGAAGTTTTACATGGTTTAGGTTTTACCAATAAAGATTTAATACGTCCTTACAAAGAGTTTAGTGGAGGATGGAGAATGCGTGTTTTATTGGCTAAAATGATTTTACAAGCCCCAGATGTACTATTGTTAGATGAGCCTACCAACCACTTAGATTTACCAAGTATCGAATGGTTAGAGAAATATTTATTGCACTATAAAGGCAGTGTGGTGATTGTGAGTCACGACAAGTACTTCTTGAATAAAATGGTGAATAAAATTGTTGAAATCTACCAACAACAACTCAATTTTTATACCGGTGATTATGAATATTATGAAGTTGAGAAAGTTCAACGCGTAGAGATTCAACAAAGGGCTTTTGAAAATCAACAAGATTATATTAGACAACAAGAACGATTTATTGAGCGATTTAAAGCAAAGGCTTCTAAAGCTGCACAGGCTCAATCCATTCAAAAAAGACTAGACCGTTTAGATGTCATTGAGGATGTCCAAATTGAAAGACCCAATATTAGAATCAATTTTGCAGTAGATAAAACCCCAGGAAAAGTTTTGGTGGATTTAAAAGGCGTTAGCAAAAAATATCCTGCTCAAACCATTTTAGAAAATGCATTTGCAGAGATTGAAAGAGGTGATAAAATTGCCTTAATTGGTGCTAATGGAAAAGGAAAATCTACCTTATTAAGAATTGTGGCAGGTATGGAAAGCTATGAAGGGCAAAGGGTTTGGGGACACAATGTAGATGAAAGTTTTTATGCGCAGCATCAGCTAGAATCCTTGAATTTGAACAATACTATTTTACAAGAAGTGCAAGAATGTGGTACAAAAAAAACTGACCTTGAGCTTCGAGCTTTATTAGGTTGTTTCTTGTTTGGTGGTGATGAAATTGATAAAAAAATTAAAGTATTGAGTGGAGGCGAAAAAGCAAGAGTGGCATTGACTAAAACGATTATCAGCAAGGCGAACTTTCTAATGTTGGATGAGCCTACCAATCACCTTGACATGGCTACCGTGGAACTATTAGCAGAAGCCTTAACAAAATATGATGGCTCCATTATTTTAGTGAGTCACGATCGTTATTTTATTTCTAAGACGGCAAATAAGATTTGGGAAATAGAAGATGAACAAATTATAGAATTCAAAGGCGATTATGCAGAATGGGTTGAATGGAAAGAAAGAATGGCAAAGCAAAAAGCACAATTAGCAGAACCTGTAAAAAATGCAGACTCGAAGGATACACGCAAGCAAGGCAAACAAGAAGCTGCAGTAGTTGCAGAAGTGAAACCTCAAGCTATTGATAAGGATTTGCAAAAACAAATTCAAAAATTACAAAAAGCCATTGCACAAATTGAGCATAATATAGAAACCTTGCATACCGAAAAAGCAGCCATTGAATTAGAAATGGCTAACCCTGCTATTTATTCAGATCCCGCTAAAATGCGTATTGTAGAAAAAAGCTACCAAGATAAAAACGCCTTAATTAGGTCTATGAATAAGGAATACGAGATTGCTTTTAACGATTTATTAATTTTAGAAAGCAAATAGTAATTGATTTATTTTAATTAAAATTGGATATGGAAATTTTAATGGTTCGACCTTATCAATTTTATTTTAATAAGCAAACGGCAGCAAATAATTTTTTTCAATCTAATATCAATATTGAAAACGCCAATGAATTAGCCATTGCTGAATTTGATATTATGGTGGAACAATTACGCGCACATCAAATTAAAGTAAATGTGGTACAAGACACAAAAGACCCTTCCACCCCAGATGCCATTTTTCCCAATAATTGGATTTCTACCCATGCTGGCGGAACCCTATGTTTATATCCCATGTATGCAGAAAATAGAAGAGCTGAAAGAAAGTCAACGGTGTTAGATTTTTTACATTCGAATTATAAAATTCAAAATATACTAGATTTAACTGATTTAGAAAAAGAAGGAAAATTTTTAGAAGGCACAGGCAGTATGGTACTCGATCGCCAAAATAAAATTGCCTATGGTTGTTTATCGGAAAGATTAGATAAAGAAGCTTTTACCGATTGGTGCGATAAAATGCAATTCAATCCAATTGCTTTTAAATCAGTGGATGATAAAGCACAACCCATTTATCATACCAATGTGATGATGTGTATGGGCGATCAATTTGTTGTGATTTGTTTAGAGAGTATTACTGATGAGGTAGAAAAGCAAATTCTGCTTGAAAGTTTTTTACAAACCAACAAAGAAGTCATTTCGATTAGCCAGGATCAATTGAATCATTTTGCAGGTAATATGTTGCAAGTATTCGATTTTAATGAAAAACCTCATTTAATCATGTCGGAACAAGCCTATGCTTCCTTGCATCCTGCTCAATTGAAAAGCTTAGAAAAATACAACCCCATCCTACCCATTTCTATCCCTACCATTGAAGCTTTAGGAGGCGGTAGTACAAGATGCATGATGGCTGAAATAGATTTAATAAATAAATAATACAGCTCTAAAAGCTGAAATAGATTGTATTAATTTGATTAGGTTGACATTATAACTTAATACTCACAAATCAATAACAAACGTTAGCATGACAAAACTGTTCATAAATTGAATGGAAAATTGCTTTCAATTGATTAATTTAGAGGCTCCGTTCTTTTGGTAACCATTTGGTTTACGATTGTAAATCAACCCATTAAATGACAAATTGAATCAACATGTCTACTAAAAAAGTACATAAAATAGCTGTTTTAACATCTGGTGGTGACGCCCCTGGTATGAACGCTGCAATTAGAGCAGTTGTAAGAACAGGATTATACCATGGTTTAGAAATTTTTGGGGTGACTAGAGGCTACAATGGAATGATTGAAGATGATATTTTTGAGATGAATTCTAGATCTGTTGCAAACATTATTCAAAGAGGTGGCACGATCTTAAAAACAGCAAGAAGTAAAGATTTCTTTGAACCTGAAGGCCGTAAGATTGCTTACGAAAATCTTAAAAAAAGAGGCATTGATGGTATCGTTGTGATTGGTGGAGACGGAAGCTTCAAAGGTGCACAAAAATTTAGTAATGAATTTGATATTCCTTGTATTGGAATACCAGGTACTATTGATAAAGACATTGCAGGAAGTGATTTTACGATTGGTTTTGACACGGCGGTCAATACGGCTGTAGAAGCAATAGATAAAATTAGAGACACTGCAGATGCACATGATCGTTTATTTGTGGTAGAAGTGATGGGACGTGACGCTGGCTATATTGCTTTGCACAGTGGAATTGCTACTGGTGCCGAAAATATATTGATCCCAGAATCAAAAACAGATATGGAAGCATTGGTTGCTAATTTAACCGAAAAAGAAAAGCGAAGAAAATTAGTGAACCTAATTGTAGTAGCAGAAGGGGATGAATTTGGAGGTGGAAATGAAGTAGGCGATTATTTAAAAACAAAATTGCCGAATGCAGATATCCGTGTTTGTATTTTAGGACATATACAAAGAGGTGGTGCACCAACCTGTTTAGATCGTTTGATAGCAAGCAGAATGGGCTACCACGCTGTAGAATGTTTATTGAATGGCAAACACAATGTCATGGTGGGTATTGAGGATAATAAAATGAAATATACACCATTGGATAACGCAGTCAAAGCAAAACAAAAAATTTCAGAAGAGTGGTTAAAGATTGTAAAAATCCTAGCTAGTTAAACTATATATAAAAGAAAAACAACCCCAATAATAATGAGTACATCCACTTACATACAGAAACACCATAAAACTAAAATTGTTGCAACTATTGGTCCAGCTTGCGAAACCTATGACCAATTAAAAAATTTAGTGATTGCAGGTGTGAACGTTTTTAGATTAAATTTTTCCCATGGAAGTCATGAAGACAAAAAGAAAATCATTGACAATATTAGAAATATTAATAAAGAATTAAATTGTACGGTAGCTATCTTAGGTGATTTACAAGGCCCTAAATTAAGAGTTGGAGAAATCGAAAATAACAGTTTGGATGTAAAAGTGGGTGATATACTTACTCTAACAAACGAAAAGTGTGTTGGAACTATAGAGAAAATTTATGTATCCTACCCTAACCTTGCAGGTGACGTTTTAGTGGGTAACACCATTATGATTGACGACGGTAAGATTGAATTAAAAGTATTAAGTATTGAAGCAAATGGAGATGTAAAAGTGACTGTTAGCCTGGGTGGTATCATCTCTTCTAAAAAAGGATTGAACTTACCAGATACTAAAATTTCTTTACCTGCGATGACAGAAAAGGATTTAGAGGATGTTCAATTTATCATGAAGGAAGAATTAGATTGGGTAGCATTAAGTTTTGTAAAAAGAGTTGCAGATATTGAAATGCTTAGAGCAATTTTAGGGGAACATAAAAGCAAGTCTAAGATTATTGCAAAAATTGAAATGCCAGAAGCCATCGTCAATTTACGTGATATTATTATTGCGAGTGATGGTATCATGGTAGCTAGAGGAGATTTGGGTGTTGAATTACCTGTTGAAAAAATTCCTTTAATCCAAAAAGAGATAATTAGAAAATGTATTCATAGAGCGAAGCCAGTGATTGTAGCAACACAAATGATGGAATCCATGATGGACAGGGTAAAACCAAACCGTTCAGAAATCACAGACGTTGCCAATGCGGTCATTGAAGGTGCTGATGCGTTGATGCTGAGTGGCGAAACCGCAGTTGGTCAATTTCCAGTATTGGTGATTGAAACAATGCGTAAAATAATTTCTGAAGTGGAGCAATATGGATATAACTACAATCGCTCTGAAGACCTAAAACCACAACCACACTCTCCTTCATTCTTGAGTGATGCGGTTTGTTACAATGCTTGCAAATTGTCTGAAGACAGTAATGCCCAAGCTTTAGTTGGTATGACACAAAGTGGCTACACAGCCTTTATGTTAAGCAGCTTCCGTCCAAAAGCCCCTTTATTTGTTTTTACAAAAGAAAAGAGCTTAGTCAACCAATTGTCTTTAAGTTGGGGAGTCAAAGCATTGTACTATGATAAAGAAGAAAGTTTAGATGAAATTGTTGCAGATCAGATTAAATTATTAAAAGCACAAGGTTTTGTAAATACTGGTGATATTGTAGTGAATACAGGCAGTACACCAATTCAATTGCATTTACCAACAAATATGATAAAGATCAATAAAGTTGACTAATTAAAAGGCCTCATGATTGAGGCCTTTTTCATAACTTTAATATTCAAATTTAAAAGACAATTATGCTTGAATCATTTGAAAAAATTCCAGTAAAGATTTATAAGGATGTGGCCACTGGCTCAAATGCAGTAGCCGCTCAAATTGCACAGTTAATTAAAGAAAAACAAGCACAAGGTTTGCCATGTGTTTTGGGTATGGCGACAGGAGCCACCCCTATTTTATTATACAAAGAATTAGTAAGATTACATAAAGAAGAAGGATTAAGTTTTAAGCATGTAATCACTGTGAATTTGGATGAGTACTACCCTATCCCAAGAGATGCCTACCAAAGTTATTGGAGTTTTATGCATCGTCATTTATTCAATCATGTAGATATTGATCCAAATAATATTCATCTTCCAAATTCCGAATGGAGCCAAGACGAATTAAAAGAAAAATGTATTGCTTACGAACAAGCCATCGAAAAATTAGGAGGAATCGATTTACAGATATTAGGCATTGGTAAAAATGGGCATATTGGTTTTAATGAACCTGGTTCTAGTTTTCACTCCAAAACAAGAGTGATTCATTTAGATCAGTTAACAAGAATGGCCAACGTATATGAATGGCATGAATTAAATAAAGTACCACAATTAGCCATCACAGTTGGTATCAGTAGTATCATGAAAGCAAAAAAAATTGTATTGCTTGCATGGGGTAATAAGGCTGATATTATTGCCAAAGCTGTTGAAGGCGTCATCACTGAACAATTACCTGCTAGCGTATTACAAAATCACGATGATTGTACATTTGTCATTGATGAATTAGCTGCAACAGAACTCACAAGATATAAATCACCTTGGTTAACAGGCGCGAATGATTGGACACCAAAGATGATCAAAAAAGCAGTGATTGGCTTAGCCTTGAAATTAAATAAAACAGTTTTAAGCCTAACCTCTGACGATTATAAAGAGAACAGCTTGTCCGATTTATTGGTGATGAAGGAATCGGTTTACGATATCAATTTGCAAGTGTTTTATATGTTGCGTGATTCCATCACTGGATGGCCAGGTGGTAAACCAAATGCAGTGATTCCTGCACACCCAGAACGCAGTGAACCACATAGCAAGAAAGTATTAATTTTCTCTCCACATCCTGACGATGATATTATTAGTATGGGTGGAACCTTTATGCGCTTACACGATCAAGGACATGATGTACATGTGGCTTATCAAACTAGCGGTAATATTGCGGTGACAGATGAATTTGTTACTCGTTTTTTAGATTTTGCTGTGGGATTTGAGGCCCTTTTTGGCATCGATAATCAAAAGAGTCAGGAGATTCTTAACAATGCAAGAGTATATCTTGCAAATAAAGCAACCAATCATTTAGATAGCGCAGAAATTAGAGCCATCAAGGGTTTAATTAGAAGATGCGAAGCCAAAGCAACTTGTAGGTATGTAGGCATTGCAGAAGAGAATTATCATTTTATGGATTTGCCTTTTTATGAAACAGGCATGATTGATAAAAAGCCTTTAAGTGAAGCAGATATTTTTATCACAATGGAAATGCTTCGTAAAATTCAGCCCCATCAAGTGTATTGTGCCGGAGATTTAGCCGACCCACATGGTACGCATAAAGTCTGTTTGGATGTAGTTTTTGAAAGCTTAAAAAGAATCAAGGCAGCAGGTGATGAATGGGTGAAAGACTGTTGGGTCTGGTTGTATAAAGGAGCTTGGCAAGAATGGGATATTTCTGAAATTGAAATGGCCGTTCCAATGAGCCCTGACCAGGTTTTGAAAAAACGCTTTGGCATTTTCATACATCAATCACAAAAAGACAGTGTTCCTTTCCAAGGCACGGATTCAAGAGAGTTCTGGCAAAGAGCAGAGATAAGAAACGCCAACACCGCTAATTTGTACGCTAAACTTGGCTTAACCAAGTACGCTGCAATGGAAGCTTTTGTTCGTTGGCATTATTAATATTGACGTTTTTGCAAGTATTATTGCCCTTTTCCTTTGGTAAAATGGTATTTTGAGGTATATTTGCACCCCTTATTGATTTGGGTTAGTAAGTGGAATGGCCCCGTAGCTCAACTGAATAGAGTATTTGACTACGGATCAAAAGGTTTCAGGTTTGAATCCTGACGGGGTCACAAAGCCCGCACAAACAGTGCGGGCTTTTTTATTGCGAGGAGCTGTTGAAAGCGCTCTACGAAGTAGAAGTTTATGTGATGAAGCTGGATTTGAAGCTTGCTTCAAAATACAGATGAGTCGAATAAACAAACGAGCGAAGCGAGTGCTTTTGGGCATTAACGAGTATGAAAAAGCAAAAACATCAGCTGTGCTGATGTTTTTAAAGGGCTTTGAGTAAGGCCAATGCGAAGAGGATGTTGCGATGCAACCATCCAGATAAAAATACCCCCCTCCATTTCAAATAAAACCCTACATTTGTAAAAGTAATTACATTGTAATAACAATTATATGAAAGCAAAAATCATCAAAATAGGTAATTCAAAGGGCATCCGACTACCTAATGAATTAATCAAAGAATATAAGCTTGACGAAGAAGTGACACTAGAACTTCGTGAGGATTGTATTGTCATTAAACCTGTCGAAGTAGATCCAAGAGCGGGATGGGAGGCAATCTATAAAAAAATGGATCACACGCTTACACAAGAAGATAAAGATTGGATGGCATTTGAAAATGAATTTGATGAGGAGGACTGGACATGGTAGTTTTAAAGAACGAAGTTTGGATGACCAAAACAAGGCCTTGTATTATTGTTTCACCAGATGTTGCAAACAATAATAAAAAGAGTGTAGTGATTATCCCCCTCACCTCTAAATTAAAGGATTATCCTTCCAGGGTCAATTGTACATTTCAAAACAAAAATGGACAAATTGTGATAGATCAAATTAGAACGGTAGATAAAATTAGACTTGTTAAAATGCTTGGTACCATTGACGATGCTACAAGTAAAAAAGTATATGAAATGATTAAAATTTATTTTAAATAAAATGAAACTCTCTATTTTTTCCGTTGGCAAAACCAACGAATCTTATATCAAAGAAGGCGTGGAACAATTCACAAAAAGAATTGGGCATTACTATCCTATCGACTGGCAATTAATTACACCATCCAAACTAACAGAACCTGCACAAATCAAAAAAGCAGAAGCGGCGAGTATCTTAAAAGCAATCACCCCAACAGATGTATTGATTTTGTTAGACGAAAAAGGTAAAATGCTGAGCTCTCCTGGCCTTGCTAATTTAATTCAACAAAAAGCCAATCAAAGTGCACAAAAAATCATTTTCCTAATTGGTGGTGCGTATGGTGTAGATGAAACAATTCAACAAAGAGCTAATTTCACATGGAGCATATCTGAACTCGTTTTTCCACATATGCTCGTTAGATTGATGCTTGCAGAACAAATCTACCGCGCTTGTAGTATCTTAGCCAACGAAAAATACCACCACGAATAATGAGCATTACTTTATATATCACCGTTGTCACCGTCATTGTATCTGTCTTAGCATTTTACAATGCCGAACTCATGGATAAATTATTTTTCCACCCCTATTCCGTAGGCAGAAGCAATGAGTGGTATCGTTTTATTAGCTGTGGATTTATCCATGCCGATTTTATGCACCTTGCATTTAATATGTTCTCCTTTTATATGTTTGGTGATTATGTGGAGCAATATTTTAATATGCTATTTGGTCAAAATGGGAAACTACTTTATTTATTTTTATACTTATCTGCATTAGCAGTATGCTTAATCCCAACTTATATTCAACAAAAAGACCGTTATAATTACAATAGCTTGGGTGCATCTGGTGCAGTGTCTGCGATTGTATTTGCAGGTATTTTTTTAATGCCCACAATAAAAATTGGCTTTTTCATTATTCCTCCTATTATTCCTGGATTTATATTTGGTCCCATTTATTTAGGAATTACCGCTTATTTAGCCAAGCAAGGTCAAGGCGGCATCAACCATAGTGCACATCTATGGGGATCGCTTTATGGAGTTATCTTCTTGATTGTTGCTGCTTACTTTATTGCACAGTTTAACATAGTCGCAAGCTTTGTAGAGCAGATTAGGATTTACTTAGGAATGTAATCTTAACTACACTTTTTGTTTGTGGTGTAATTTTAAAACGGTCGTCAATTCGTTGTCCTACCACCCATGCAATTTTTTTATCCGAACAAAGCACAGTTGTTTTAGACTTGATTGCTGGACTTAATTTTAAGCTGCCTAAAAAATGATTTAGTTTCTTTTTCTTACGCAGACCTAATGGGTAAAAATAATCTGTCGCAACCCAAGAACGATTTAATAAAGGCCAATCTAATAAATCAGCATCTAAATAAGCCATGGTAGCACTCGTATCCACTTTTAGTGCTTCCATATTGTCTATCCATTCCAATTGTAATTTTCCATACAAGGTATCTACAACCATTTGGTCTTTTGAAACGGTCTCGTAGACTTTGTCTTCTTGGTTGGATACTATTTGAATTTGGTTGTCCCATTTAATCAATCGATGGGAGCTAGATGCAATAAACGCACCCTTAGCAGCTCCAGCAATCTTATGAATCTCCTTTAATTGTGTGGCTTTAAATCCATATGCCTGCACCAATCCCCAGATATACGTTGCATTGCCTTTGAGTTGATTCCATTTGGATACTTCTATCGTTGGAATCCC
>JBMOFB010000034.1:0-14580 GCA_049314475.1 Sediminibacterium sp. | reverse complement strand
TATTTTTCGATTGCCAGCAAGCTGTCATCTCAAATGGATTGCTTACTCAAACCCTATTTTTCGATTGCCAGCAAGCTGTCATCTCAAATGGATTGCTTACTCAAACCCTTTCGCTACTGCTTTGCAGTCGCTGGGTTTTTAATCTGCGTTTGCTCATTCAAGCAAGCTTGATTCACCTCCGCAAATTAAAAACCCCGTCATTTTTATGACAGGGTTTGTGCGGAAGAGGAGATTCGAACTCCCACGCCCGGGTATGGGCGCTACCACCTCAAGGTAGTGCGTCTACCAATTTCGCCACCTCCGCATTGGAACTACAAATGTACAAAAAAAGCCCTTCCGTATAACGAAAGGGCTTTTTGAAGAAGTTAGAAATATTATAAAGATTTCAAGATCTCGTCCGCCGATCTTACATAGTCCATATTTTTTGCTTCAGTCGCCATTTGTTTACAAGTTTCAGCACTTGTTTTAGCACCTTTTTTATCTTTCAATGCAACATGAATTCTTGCTTTCAATAAATGCAACCAATATGCTTTTGCATTTGCAGCAATTGCTTTATCCGCATATACCAATGCTTTGTTGTAATCGTTGTCTAATTCTAAATAAAATGTAGCAGCAGATTGATATACATTAGGATTCACAGTTGCAGCAGCTGTTGCGGCTTCTATTTGTGCACGTACCATTGGTCTAATATCTGTACTAATAGGAATATTCACTTTAGTATTCCCCCACTTTAGATAAATGGTAGCTGTTTGAGCAGTGATGGCGTCAATGCCAATTGTGAAAGTTTCTGTTTTACTTCCAGTGGTTTCTGGAGCCACTTTTAAACGAACCACATCTTCTGCTTCTTTATAATCAAAACTTCCCCATCCTTTAGAATTGGTATTTAAAATGATGGTCCATTCTGTAGCACCTGGAATTGTGAATAAGCCATAAGATCCTGCAGGAAGTGTTTTGTTACCTATATTAACTGGATCAGAAAAAGTCAATTTTGTAGCACCATTTGCACCAGTTCTCCAAACATCGCCATAGGGAGCCAATAAGCTTCCTTGACCAAAAACAGGACGACCTTTTAAACTAGGTCTTGAATAAACGATTTCAATTTTACCTAATCCAAATTCTTGTATTAAAGTTTGTGTAGGACTTGCTGCTGGCATCTTGACTTGAGCCATTGCAGTTAAGCTCAAAAAGCTTCCAATTACAAAAAGTAGTTTTTTCATATTTATTGATTTTGAATAACAAACCTACTTTATTTTAGGCGTTTTTAAGGTTATTTTTTTTGAAAGGCTGGATGAAAACGATCCAAAGTGTCTCTAAGAAAATCTCGATTAATATGGGTATAAATCTCTGTGGTGGTGATGCTTTCATGGCCAAGCATCTCTTGAACTGCCCTCAAATCAGCACCTCCTTCTACCAAATGTGTAGCAAAGCTATGACGAAGGCTATGCGGCGAGATAGATTTTTTGATACCCGTTTTGAGGATCAGGTCTTTAATAATGTAAAAAATCATGACCCTGCTTAATCCTTTTCCGCGGTTGTTCAAAAATAAGATGTCCTCGCAATTTTTAGCTGGAGTTTGATGCGTCCTAATGGTATCCTTGTATAACTTAATGTATTTAATAGCATCGGACCCAATGGGTACCAATCTTTCTTTATCTCCCTTACCAATCACTCTTATAAAACCGACGTCTAAATACAAGCAAGATATTTTTAATTGTATTGCTTCTGTGACTCTTAATCCAGAACTATACATGACTTCTAATATTGCTTTATTTCTTCCACCTTCTGGCTTACTCAAATCTATCTCTCCAATCATTTGCTCTATCTCTTCAAAGCTCAATACATCCGGTAGTTTTCGGCTGGTTTTAGGGCTAGGGAGTAAAGTAGTTGGGTTGATAGAGCATATCTGTTCAATGAGGCAATATTTAAAAAATGATTTAACGCCTGATATTATTCTGGCCTGAGATGTGGCTGCCATACCCATTGCTCCAATACTTTGAATAAAACTTTGCAGATGGCTTAATTGAATATCAGCAGGGGTATGAATTTCACTGTAATTTTCTAAGAAGCTAGCAAGTTTGTCAATATCCCTTAAATATGCCTCCACGGAGTGACCACTCAATGATTTCTCTAGCTGTAAGAAAGCTTTAAATCCTTTTTTATAGATGTCCCATTGCATTGGCTCAAAACAAGTTTAGGAAAAGATTTGATTGTTAATTGATAAAGGGTTTATTTCGTATCTGATTTATATCACTATGCAAGTAAATTTAAGGTCATTTAAGCAGAAAGTTAGACATAACGCAAAACAATTCAGATCCTTCTTAACAAAGATAGAAAAGAAAAATCCTAAAAACCTCGACCAAATTACTGCAAATTTAAGTACAGAAGTATGGGCCGAAGTGGACTGCTTGTCTTGTGCAAATTGTTGTAAATCTATGAGTCCTACTTTTACACCAAAAGATATCAAAAGAATTGCTGTACATTTTGAAATGAAACCTTCCGAGTTTAAAGCGACCTGGTTAGAATATGATAAAAAAGATAAGGATTGGTTGAATGTTTCAAGACCTTGTCAGTTCTTAAATCTAAGTTCTAATATGTGTTCGATCTACGAGGTAAGACCCGCTGATTGTGCAGGTTTCCCGCATTTAACCAAAAAGAAATTCGTAGAATATGTCCATGTACACAAACAGAATGTGGAATATTGTCCGGCTACTTATAAGTTGGTTGAAAAAATGCTAGAAATAAACATCTTCGATAAAAAATAGTTCCCATTTATTTTCTGTATGTAATTGTATTGCTATTACATCAAATTGAAGCATTTGCCAAATAGGGTATTGGTATTGGAATAATGCAGCCGCGTTTTTTAAGTGTTGCATTTTTTGTGCATCGATATGTTGTTCTGGAAATCCATAAGTAGGAGTCCTCCTGGTCTTGACTTCAATAATATGCAAGCATTTTCCCTTACTAGCAATAAGGTCAATTTCTAAATGTTTGTAGCGCCAATTTCTAAACAGGATGGTATAACCCATGTCGATTAGGTATGCAGCGGCTTTATTTTCGCCTAAAAACCCAGTATCTTTGTTGTGTTGACTCATCGTAAGTGAATTAGATGAAAATAGTTAAAAGCGTTACATGAACACAGCGTATAAATTACATGGGATTCATAGACATTATGAGTGGGGTGGTAAAACATTTATCCCTCAATTAATGCAATTAGAAAATGTGAATGGTACGCCATTTGCTGAATATTGGATGGGCGCACATCCTTCTGCTCCAGCATTGATGGAAACAGCGGAGGGTAAGGTACCCCTAGATCAAATAATACAGGACAATCAAATTCAATATTTAGGGGCAAGGACTGCGGAGCGATTTGGAAGCTTACCTTATTTGTTTAAAATTTTGGATGTCGAAAAAATGTTGAGCATTCAAGTGCATCCTTCAAAGGAAAATGCGGAAAAAGGATTTCATAAAGAAAACTTAGCTGGTGTTCCAATTGATGCTTCCCATAGAAATTATAAAGACCAGAATCACAAGCCAGAAGTGATGGTGGCCTTGAGTGATTTTTGGTTATTGCATGGTTTTATGCCAGCCACGGATCTCAAAGAAAGATTGGCTAGTCTTACCCCTTTAAACGCTTTATTACCCCTTTTTGGTGTGGACGATTATGCAGGTTTATATAGCTATTTTATGCATTTGGATGCAACAGCTGCGGATGCTATTTTAAAACCATTATTGGAAATAGCTATTCAAGAAGTTGCTGCAGGTAAAGTGGATAAATCACATCCACATTGGTGGGCCAATAAGTATTATGGAGGCATTGTACCAACATCTAACATTGACAAGGGCATACTGTCCATTTATATTTTAAATATTGTCAATGTGCCAAAATACCATGGGGTGTTTCAGGGTGCAGGACTTTTACACGCATATTTAGAAGGACAGAATATAGAATTAATGGCCAATAGCGATAATGTTTTAAGAGGAGGCTTGACACCTAAACATATTGATATTGAGGAATTACTTCAACATGTTTATTTTGAACCAACTCAACCTAGAATTTTAAATGGGGATAGCATCCATGACAACGAGCTTCAATTCCCTTGTCCAGTGCCTGATTTTGGTTTAACTAAAATACAGTTATCAATAAGTGAAACTTACACAAACGAGACCAGTTCTTTCGAAATGTTTTTAGTCATGCAAGGGGCTGTTAAACTAAATGGGATTGATTTACAGCCAGGGGAATTGGCTGGAGTGATTGCTGGGGCGACCTATCAAATACTACAAGTAGGGTCAGAGCAGGCTGTTTTATTCAAATCATTTGTACCTTAATCGATTTATACACATTTGAGGAAAATCAATCCTTTGTAAAAGGAGCCATTTATGTATATTTGTTTTATAGAACTAACACATTAAATCACAACTGATGAAATTGAATAAAGAAATTGTAATTGCCTTGATAATCATGATTGTAACAACTGCTTTATATAGAGTGTTACCAGGAAGACCTTTTGGTTTCGCGCCACAAATTGCAATTGCCTTGTTTAGTGGTTCATTGTTTGTAAAAAATAAGCAATTCGCATTTTTGTTGCCATTGATTTCTATGTTTTTGTCTGATTTAATGTACCAAGTTTTATATGTAAATCACTTGACTCCAATACAAGGATTCTATGATGGACAATGGCAGAATTATTTATTAATTGCTGCTACTGCAATATTTGGATTTGGATTACAAACCAACCGAGTTGGTAAATTTGCAGGCAATTTCATTGCTGCACCTACTGCCTATTTCCTTATTTCTAATTTTATGGTATGGGCAAGTTTTGGTGGTTACCAACGTCCTTTGACTTTTTCAGGGTTAATGCAAACAATGGTAGATGGTCTTCCATTTTACGGATACAGCGTTGCTGGTACCTTCGTATTTGGCGCAATCATGTTTGGTGGATTTAAGTTGGTTCAACCAACATTGAAAGCGATTAAAGTTAAAAGCTAATTTTTTTTAGGGTCTATTGCTTCATAAAATGTATCCACTTGCCAAGGGCCTGAATCTGCAGCCATAGTGGCTAGCTCGTCACATCGATTATTGTAGGGATTATCTGCATGGCCTTTAACCCAATGAAATTTTACCTTATACATTTTTGAGAGTTCATAAAATGCTAGCCAAAGGTCTTTGTTCTTCTTGCCTCCTTTAAAGTCTGTTTTAATCCAGTTGTCTAACCATTTCTTCTCTACAGATTCAACTACATATTTACTATCCGTATAAACAAGAATCGGTAATTGCTTTGTCTTTAAAATCGATATGGCCTTAACCACTGCCAAAAGCTCCATCCGGTTATTAGTAGTATGTCTATAAGCTTCTGCAATCTCTTTGACTTTCTCTCCCCAAATAAGAATAGCACCAAAACCACCTGGTCCAGGATTACCTCTTGCTGAGCCGTCTGTATAGATAATTATTTTGTCCATTGATCCATTTCTTGGTCTTAAGCAAGATACAATAATTTGCTTAGTTAAGGCTATTTCATTGAATTTGTAATTACCTTTAAAGCCATTCGAAAACGATTGAGTATGATTGAAAAAATGAATTTTTATTTAAGGTTTAAGACCAATTATGGTCAAGCCATTTTTATGACTGGCAACCATTCATTATTAGGAAATGGTGATATTGAACAAGCTGTCCCAATGGTGTATTTGAATGATGACTATTGGGTTTTACATGTATCAACAAAGCAATTATTAAAAACCGAAACAATTTGTTATAATTATTTTATTCAAAATGCAGATGGCTCAAGAAGTTTTGATTGGGGTTCAGATAAATCCATTCAGGTTGATTTATTTACTTCAAAGGAATTAGTGATTGTTGACACTTGGAATTTTACTGGTTATATTGATAATGCTTTTTACACAGCCCCGTTTGCAAACGTATTACTACAAGCTTCAAATTCAGTAGTTGATGCTGTTATACCAAAAAAAACAACGCATATATTTAGGGTAAAAGCACCTTTAATACAATCCAATCAAACAATTTGTATTTTAGGCGAGGCCAATGAAATTGGAGCTTGGGATGCCTCTAAGGCTATCCCTTTACAAAAAATAAAGGAGCAACCTTATTATGAAATTACTTTGAATTTAAGTCAATGCGATTTTCCTTTAGTTTACAAATATGGTGTATACGATACGGTACAAAAAACATTTATTGAATTTGAGTCGGGCAATAATAGAATTTTATACGAGCCATCTAATCAACATAAATTAGTTTTGGTACAAGATGGATTTGCGCAGATTGGACATACCCCATGGAAAGGAGCCGGTGTTGCCATTCCTGTTTTTTCTTTAAGATCTACTCAAAGTTTAGGAGTGGGTGAATTTAGTGATATTAAATTACTAGCAGATTGGTCTAAAAAAATTGGATTAAAACTAATTCAGTTATTACCAATCAATGATACCACTGCAACACATAGCTGGATGGATTCTTATCCTTATGCAGCCATTTCTGCCTTTGCATTGCATCCAATGTATATTAGATTATCAGAATTGATAGATGCCAATCAATCGCATTTAATTCAAGATGCAGTAAATCAACAAATAGCATTGAATAACTTGACTGTAGTAGATTATGAAGCAGTGCTAGCTGTGAAGTGGGAAGCACTAAAAGCAGTGTATGCCATCAATGGAAAAAAAGATTTAGCGACAGCTGCATTTAAACAATTCTTTAAGGACAATCAAGCATGGTTGGTACCATATAGTGCCTTTTCTTATTTAAGGGATTTACATGGGACTGTTGACTTTAATACATGGCCTACTCATGCTAAATTTAATGCAGCAGAAGTTGACCAATTGGCAAATACTACATCTACAACCTATTCTGAAATTGCATTCTTTTATTATATTCAATTTCATTTACACCTTCAATTAAAATCTGCTACCGATTATGCACACGCACAGGGTGTGGTATTAAAAGGAGATATTCCTATTGGCGTATACCGTTATGGAGCAGATGCTTGGCAGCATCCTCATTTATTTCATATGGATAAGCAAGCAGGTGCACCGCCAGATGATTTTGCCGTATCGGGACAAAATTGGGGTTTCCCTACTTACAATTGGGAGGTCATGGCAGCAGATGGTTTTGCTTGGTGGAAATCTAGGTTTGATCAAATGAAATACTATTTTGATGCATTTAGGATTGATCATATTTTAGGTTTCTTTAGAATTTGGAGTATACCAATGCATGCGGTAGAAGGTATCTTGGGGCATTTTGTTCCAGCGATTCCAATTCATATCAATGAATTAAATGCTAAAGGAGTCCCCTTTGACCACTATAGATTCACAATGCCTTATATCAATGAAACCATTTTGTTTCAAGAATTTGGTTATGATAATAATTATGTGAAGTCCAATTTCCTAGCATCAATAGGAGATGGACATTTTGCAATGTTACCAGCTTTTAATACACAACGTTTAGTAGAAGCACATTTTGCAAAACAAGAACAAAATTCGTTCAATGATAAAATAAAGCAAGGTCTATATAATTTGATTTCGAATGTTATTTTATTAGAAGGGGACCAACCACAACAATATCATTTTAGATTTAATATTGGACATACTAGTTCATTTAAACATTTGAATGAAAGCATGCAATCGTTATTGAATGATTTGTATGTAGACTACTTCTTTCAACGTCAGGATGCTGCTTGGGAAAAAGAAGCAATTAAGAAACTACCCATGTTAAAGCGCTCCACGAATATGTTGATTTGTGGGGAAGATCTAGGATTGGTACCTTCTTGTGTACCTGATGTGATGTATCAATTGGGTATGTTAAGTTTAGAAGTGCAACGTATGCCTAAGGCAAATCATAAAACATTTTTTCATCCCAATGACGCACCTTATTTAAGCGTGGTAACCCCTTCGTCTCATGATACAAGCACCATTCGAGGATGGTGGGAAGAAGATAGATCAAAGACCCAACAATTCTTTAACTATGAAATGGGTCATTTGGGTAATGCACCAGTTTATTGTGAGGGTTGGGTGAATAAAGCCATTTTATCACAACATTTATATTCCCCTGCCATGTGGGCCATCTTTCAATTGCAAGACTATATGGGCATTGATGAGTCAATAAGAAGGTCAGATCCAAATGAAGAACGCATTAATGTACCTGCCAATCCAAAACATTATTGGAGGTATAGAATGCATATCAATTTAGAGCAGTTATTGGAATCAGAACAATTTAATCAAGAATGGTTTCACTTGATTAAAGCAAGTGGTAGGTCATAATTAAAATTAGAGCAAGTGCAATTAGATTTTTGGGAACAAAGTTTACCTTTCGAATATCCATTTACCATTTCAAATGGTAGAACAAAAACGCATCAACATAGTTTGATGGTGCGTTTGTCATTAGGCAATTGGTCAGGTTTTGGGGAAGCACCTGCAATTGTTTATTATAATGTGACTGTGGAAACAATGATGGAACAGTTGGAAAAGCAAAGAAAATTAATTGAAAAATTTGCCTTGATTGATCCCGAAAGATTCTGGCATTTTTTACACCATCTTTTTCCGAATGATCCATTTTTAGTTTGTGCCTTGGACATGGCTGGATGGGATTTATGGGGTCAAATGAAAAAGCAACCTTTGCATCAATTGTGGCATACCAAATGGGAAACACCAGGTGCTGCACAACCACCTATTTGCGACTACACTTTAGGGATTGATCCCATAGAAAAAATGGTGCAAAAAATGGAAGCACATCCTTGGCCCATTTATAAAGTTAAAGTTGGTACCGATTATGATATTGAAATGATTACTGAATTAAGAAAACATACCGATAAACCTATTCGTGTAGATGCCAATGCAGGATGGACGACCGAAGAAGCACTTTTAAAGATTCCAGCACTCGCTAATTTAGGTGTTGAATTGGTGGAGCAACCCTTGGCAAAAGACAATTGGGAAGGGATGTCGCAATTGAAACAACAAGCTATTTTGCCCTTGTTTGCAGATGAATCCTGTGTGAGTGAAAAAGACGTAGCCACTTGTGCCAATTATTTTGATGGCATCAATATTAAGTTGACTAAATGTAGTGGCTTGACGCCAGCACTTCGCATGATTAAAGAAGCACGTGCATTAGGTTTAAAAGTAATGATGGGTAGCATGAATGAATCTGTGATTGGCTCAGCTGCTATTGCACAATTTTTACCTCAATTAGATTATGTAGATATGGATGGCCCATTGTTAATGACTCAATTAAATGGTGTTGGCTTAAACTATCATTGTAATAACCAACATGGGGTCATTGAGCCTTTATTACAACCAGGGCTAGGTGTTGCCTTTAGAATGCCTTTTAATAAATAATATAAATGACACCAGAGCGCAATCAAAAACTATTACAAGTTCTACACCAACGTCAAGCCAATTTGACGTTGATTATGGAGAATGTACAAGATCCTCATAATATTTCTGCAGTATTAAGAACCTGTGATGCAGTGGGTATTCAAGAAGTCTATGTATTAAGTACAGAGCTACCTAGGTATAAACATTTTGGCTATAAAAGCAGCAGCAGTGCTATTAAATGGTTAACCATCCATGAATACGATGATGTACAAAAATGTGTAGCGGATGTACGTAAAAAATTCAAAACTATTTTAACCACGCATTTATCTAGTGATGCGATTGATTTACATGCGATAGATTTCACTCAATCGGTAGCGCTTGTTTTTGGCAATGAGCATGATGGAGTTTCAGAAACACTTCGTGGATTAGCAGATGGCAATTTTATCATCCCTCAAATGGGGATCATTCAGAGTTTAAATATTTCGGTAGCCTGTGCAGTGACTATCTATGAAGCGATGCGTCAAAAAAGAAACGCAGGACATTATGATCAGTGTAGTTTACCTCCAGAACAGCTTGCTCAATTAAAAACGGAGTGGGGATTTGAAGAAGCGGAATAATTACTTCAAATAGTACTTTAATCTTTCCTGGCCTTACATTTGTTCTGGAACCTCAATGCCTAATGTTTGCATGGCTTGCTTTATTGTAGCGGCAGTTAAGATTCCTAATTGGATTCTTAAGTTTTTCTTGTCTTCTGATTCCGCATTGGCAATAGATAATTCTGCATAAAAGCTATTGAATAATTTTGCCAAGTTAAACGTATAAATAGCCAATTTTGAAGGATCTAAAGCCTCAGCTGCCTCATTGACTTCTGCCGAAAAATTAGCCAATTGCATGGCAAGTGCTTTTTCCAATGGTAAAAGGGAACTGCCAAAATCGTTTACTGAGGTACCCGTTTTCCTTAAGATACTTTTGATTCTTGCATGGGTGTATTGAATGAAAGGACCAGTGAAACCATGAAAGTCAATACTTTCCTCTGGATTAAATATCATCTTCTTTTTAGGATCCACTCTTAATAAAAAGAATTTCAATGCACCTAATCCAATCGTATCATATAATTTTTCTAATTGCGCAGCATTAAAATCATCCACTTTACCAAGTGACTCCGTTTTTTCTTTTGCAATTTGAACCATACCGTCTACTAAATCATCCGCATCTACCACGGTACCTTCTCTACTCTTCATCTTGCCGGTAGGCAATTCCACCATGCCATAACTTAAATGATAAATGCCGTCTGAGGCAGGTAATTGTAATTTTTGACAAATCAATTTCAACACCTTGAAATGGTAATTTTGTTCGTCACCCACTACATAAATACTTGCATTGGTGTTGAATTCTTTTTGCTTGAGTTCTGCAAGGCCAATGTCTTGTGTCATGTACACAGAAGTGCCATCTTTTCTTCTTACAATTTTTTCATCCAATCCATCGCCTGTTAAATCAATCCAAACAGAACTATCCTCTTTTTGATAGAATACTTTTTTTGATAAACCTTGATCCACCAAATCCTTTCCTAATAAATAGGTATTGCTCTCGTAATAAGTTTTGACAAAGTCGGAACCAATTTTTTTATAGGTCACATCAAATCCGCTATAAACCCATTCATTCATGCGTTTCCAAAGATCCATCGTTTCTGAATCACCTTGTTCCCATTTTAAAAGCATGGCTTGTGCGTCCTTTTGAATAGGTGCTTCTTGCTCAGCAAGTTCTTTGGACATGCCGCCAGCAATTAATTGTTCCACTTCTGCTTTGTAAGCGTCATTGTATTTCACATAATAATCACCTACAAAGTGGTCACCTTTCATATTAGTGCTTTCGGGCGTTGCTCCATTTGCAAACAACTGCCATGCAATCATGCTCTTGCAAATGTGAATCCCTCTGTCATTTACAATACAGGTTTTAACTACATCATTGCCTTGTAGTTTTAATATTTCTGCAATACTCCAACCTAAAAAATTATTTCTAAGATGACCTAAGTGTAAAGGCTTATTGGTATTAGGGGAGGAGTACTCCACCATGATTTTTTTTGGATTTTCTGTCGGCGTCACTAATAGATTGGTGTCTGCTTTTTGTAAATAGTCCAACCAAAACTGGTCACTTATTGTAAAGTTCAAAAAGCCTTTTACAATATTGAAAGCAGTAATAGTGCCTGGCATACTATTCATCACTGCTTCACCTAAAGCATGACCTAATTCATCTGGGCTTTTGCCTAATTGTTTGACAAAAGCAAATAAAACAACTGTGTAATCCCCCTCAATTTCTGGCTTAGTGGCATTCACCAATACCTGCTCAGTTTTGATTTGAACTTGATAGTTGGCTTGAATAGCATCTGCAGTGGCCTGCTTTAAATCTTGAATCAATTGCATAAAATAGGATTACCGACTGCAAAAGTAATTAATTAAGGTTACCTTTACACATACATGTTGAAAGTACACGAATTTATAAGCAAATTAATTCTAGACCTAATTGATGGGGTGTATCCATTGTTTAGAAGGTTCATGCCATTGAAAACTTTTCGATATGCAGCATGCGGCGGCGGCAATACGGTATTAGATATTCTATTATTCTTTATCTCCTATAACTATATTTTAAAAACCCTTCCAGTTCATATTGGATGGCTCACAATTAGTCCTCATATTGCTTCTTTTATCATCAGCTTTACCGTGACATTCCCGATCGGCTTTTATTTAAGCCGTTATGTGGTCTTTCAGGAAACATCCGTTCGTAAATCCAAACAGTTGTTACGTTACTTTATGGTGGTCTTGGGCTGTATCTTTTTAAACTATATTTTTCTTAAAGTATTCGTAGAGGGATTAGAATGGAATGCGACCTTTTCTAAGATTGTGACCACCTTTTTTGTGGTGATATTCAGCTACACAAGCCAAAAAAACTTTACATTTAAGACCAAGTCGGTCTAAGCTATCTGCCTTTTCTTCCCATTTTTGAGTGGATTTATGCCATTTCAGACTCTTTTCAAAGGGCTAAGCCAGTCATTTATGCCATTTTTACCTATTCGACAGAATGGCATAATGATTGAACTATGCTAGTGAATTAATCATTGAAAATCAATCATTATGGGAAAAATTATAGGAATTGACTTAGGTACCACAAATAGTTGTGTATCAGTTATGGAAGGCGGAGAGCCAGTAGTTATTGCGAATGACGAGGGAAGAAGAACCACGCCATCGGTAGTAGCTTTCTTAAAAAATGGAGAGCGTAAAGTAGGTGATCCAGCTAAAAGACAAGCCATCACGAACCCAGAAAACACCATCTCTAGTGTGAAGCGTTTTATGGGTCGTCGTTTTAATGAAGTTACAAGCGAATTAAGCTTGGCTAGTTACAAAGTAGTTAAAGGGGACAATGATACAGTACGTGTTCAAATTGAAGATCGTATGTATACACCTCAAGAAATCTCTGCAATGGTTTTACAGAAGATGAAAAAAACTGCAGAAGATTATTTAGGCGCTGAAGTAACAGATGCGGTGATTACTGTACCTGCTTATTTTAACGATGCTCAAAGACAAGCAACTAAAGAAGCTGGTGAGATTGCAGGTTTAAACGTTCGCAGAATTGTGAACGAGCCAACTGCTGCGGCATTAGCGTATGGTTTAGATAAAAAGAACATTGAGCAAAAAATTGCTGTATTCGATTTAGGTGGTGGAACTTTTGATATCTCTGTCCTAGATTTAGGAGATGGTGTATTTGAAGTAAAATCAACCAATGGTGATACACATTTAGGTGGAGATGATTTTGATAAAGTGATCATGGATTTCTTAGCGGATGAATTCAAGAATCAAGAAGCAATTGATTTAAGAAAAGATCCAATGGCATTACAACGTTTAAAAGAAGCAGCTGAAAAAGCGAAAGTTGAATTAAGTTCTTCTTCTGAAACAGAAATCAACTTACCTTATATCACAGCTGTGGATGGTGTTCCAAAGCACTTAGTATTAAAATTAACAAGAGCAAAATTTGAATCACTTGCGGATAGTTTATTTACACGTTGTTTGAAGCCATGTGAAGCAGCATTGAAAGATGCTGGTTACACCACTTCTCAAATTGATGAAGTAATCTTAGTAGGTGGATCTTCTAGAATTCCAAAAGTACAGGAGTTAGTAGAAAAGTTCTTTGGTAAGAAGCCAAACCGTTCAGTAAATCCAGATGAGGTAGTTGCAATTGGTGCAGGTATCCAAGGTGGTGTATTGACTGGAGATGTGAAAGATGTATTGTTATTAGATGTGACTCCTTTGAACTTAGGTATTGAAACAATGGGTGGTGTGATGACAACAATGATTGCATCTAACACAACGATTCCTACAAAGAAAACAGAAATCTATTCTACAGCGAGCGATAACCAACCTGGTGTACAGATTCATGTCATTCAAGGTGAGCGTCCAATGGCTGCTCAAAATAAGAGTTTAGGTATGTTTAACTTGGATGGTATTCCACCAGCACCAAGAGGTGTACCTCAGATTGAAGTGACTTTTGATATTGACGCGAACGGTATCTTAAACGTAAGTGCAAAAGATAAAGGAACTGGTAAAGAACAAAAAATCAGAATCGAAGCAGGTAGTGGTTTGACGAAGGAAGAAATCGAAAAGATGAAAGCCGAGGCGAAAGCAAACGAAGCTTCTGATAAAATAGAAAAAGAAAGAGTAGAAAAATTAAATGAAGCCGATAGTTTGATTTTCCAAACCGAGAAACAATTGAAGGAATTTGGTGATAAAATCCCTGCTGATAAAAAAGCACCAATTGAATCCGCTTTAGAAACATTAAAAGTAGCACACCAAGCACAAGATGTCACTCAAGTGACTGCTGCTTTAGAAGCTATGAATGCTGCATGGACTGCTGCTAGCGAAGACATCTACAAAGCACAAGCAGATGGCGGCGCAAATGCTGCTGGACCTGATGCAGGTGCTCAACAAGGTGGATCTGCTGCAAATGATACAGTAGAAGATGCACAATTTGAGGAAGTAAAGTAAGATTTACGACTTTAATAAAATGATTAAAGCCCTCCATTCATGGGGGGCTTTTTTTGTTGCTATCTATTTTGAGTGTAGCTTTGCGGCTGATTAATATAATTTATGAAGCGAATCGAAAGACATAGGGCAATTTTAGGGGTAGACGATAAGGCTACTTTGAGTGATTTAAAGAAAGTGTATCGTAAGATCATGATGGAATGGCACCCAGATAAGTTCCAGGACAATGAGGAGG
>JBMOFB010000033.1:0-15371 GCA_049314475.1 Sediminibacterium sp. | reverse complement strand
AGAAAACCAATCCCAATCAATTCCTTCAAGTTGGACTTGGTTATCAATCATTGAACTTTAAAGACAGTTTACAGGCTTGGTCTAATTACGACATGTATGGTCTTGGGGTGTATAAAAATAAAACCAAAAATTTACGTTGGGATATTCAAGCATCAGGAAAATTATTTTTAAATGGCTATCATGCAGGGGATTATGAAGCACAATTTTCTTTGAGTAGCGTGTACAATAAAAAAGGAGATCAATTGTCTTTGTGGATACAGAATTCTAATCGCACACCTTCTTTCAATCGTCTTGGAATCACTGCTTTTCCAATTGAACAAATAGGCAAGATTGATAAAGAAAATATCATTGAATTGGGTGCTTTCTGGGATCAAAAAAGTCCTGGTATTGCTGCTACATTTCAGTACAAACTCATCCAGAATTATCAATATTTTGGATCAGGATACCAGCCAATGGTGTATGACAAAGTATTAAGTTATGTGAAGGGTACTGTGTCAAATCAGATGAAATTAAGTCGACATTGGAATTGGTACAATGAACTAACATTGCAACTAGTAGACCCCAATGCGCCATTACATTTGCCAGTCATTTTCACTAGACAGCGCCTTGCTTTCGAAGGTAATTTCTTTAAAAATTTATTCCTTTCAACAGGCTTAGAGCTTATTTATCATTCCTCCTTTCAGCCAGATGGCTACATGCCTTTGAACGGTCAGTTTTACCTCCAAGATCAGTTTACAGCCAATAATAGACCCATTGCAAATGCTTTTTTAAATTTCAGGATCAAAAGATTCAAAGGATTTGTACGCATGGAACAGTTGAATACTTTATTAGCCACTAGTAATCAATTGGGTGCAAGGTATCAATTTACAGCGCCCAATTATCTGGGTACAGGTACTTGGTTAAGAGTGGGTATTTGGTGGAATTTTATCAATTAGAGTATTACCTTTACATAGTGAAGCAAATTTTGACCATCCTACTTTTAGTTGTGTATAGTTTTTCCAGTATTGGAGCAACTGTAAAAGCACATCTATGTGCAGGAAAAGTTCAAAAATGTTTCTGCGGAAAGTCGACTAAAAATAAGACGACTAAAAAAGATACTTGTTGTGCAGAAAAAATAACTTTCGTTAAAAAACAAGACTTGCATCAGTTGAATGAACTTGCAACTGCAAAACAACCTTTACTCCTAACTACTATTCCGGCCGATTTTTATACGTTGATAGCTGTTCCTGTTCTTGAACAAAATGCAAGTCCAAAACCACAGTCCAAAAAGCAGCTGCTTTTTACAGGTCCGCCAATCTATGCCTTAGATTGTCTTTATTTAATTTGATTTTAATACAATTGACTTTAATGGATCATGCAAGTTATATACTGCTGTATCCATGCTATACGCCTGTTCTAAAATTAAAAATTTAAAAAATATTGTATGAAAAAATTAATCGTATTAAGTGGCTTTATGATGGCCATTCTTTTCTCAGCAAATGCACAAACTTCAACTAAATTAAAAGTAGCTGGTAATTGTGGCATGTGCAAATCAAGTATCGAAAAAGCTGCGAAATCAGCAGGTGCAAAAACCGCAAGTTGGGATATGGATGCTAAATTATTGACACTTATATTTGATGGCAAAACTAATTTAGATAAAATTGAAACAGCGATTGCTGCTGTTGGATATGATACAGAACATAAAACGGCTACCAAGGCATCTTATGACGCTTTACATGAATGTTGTAAATATGAGCGTGAGGCTAAACAAGATACTGTTATTAAGAAGGTGACACTTGTAGCTTCGGGCTTAACTTGTTCTATGTGTTCTAAAGCCATTTTCAAAGCGTTGACTAAATTAGATTTTGTAGAGGATGTGAAGGTAGATATTGAACAGTCTAAATTCATCCTTACATTTAAATCAGGTAAGACCGTGGTAATTGATCAAATTAAGTCTGCGGTGGCAGATGCTGGATTTAGTGTTCAAAGCTTGGTATCTGAATAGCCTAACAAAATATTGATTAACTTTATAGGATTCATATCCATTCATTTTGTTGAGTAAGAACTTTTATTATGCTATCAAAAATTATACAGTTCTCTATTAAGAATAAACTGGTCGTTCTGCTTGGATTGTTTGCGTTGCTGCTTGGAGGTGTGTATTCTATTTCCAAATTACCTATTGATGCTGTACCAGATATTACCAACAATCAAGTACTCATCATCACATCTGTTCCAAGTGCAGGTGCACCAGATGTAGAGCGCTTGATTACTGCACCAATTGAACAAGCTACTCGGAATATTCCTGGCATGATTGAGCAGCGTAGTTTTTCCCGATTTGGTTTGAGCTTAGTGACATTGGTATTTAAAGATGGCATAGATATTTATTGGGCTAGGCAACAAGTTTCTGAACGCTTAGTTACGGTGAAGTCTCAAATGCCAGAAGGCATGGGGGTTCCAGAACTCGGCCCATTAACAACTGGATTAGGTGAAATTTATCAATATGTGGTAAAACCCAAGAAAGGGTATGAAGGAAAATATAGTTTAACGGAATTAAGGACAATGCAGGATTGGATTGTTCGTAAGCAATTATTGGGTACTCCAGGTGTGGCGGATGTGAGTAGTTTTGGAGGTGCAGTGAAACAATTTGAAGTAAGTGTGAACCCTGAGCTATTAAAGCAATATGATTTATCAGTGAATGATATTTATACTGCCTTAAATGATAACAATGAAAATACAGGTGGTGCTTATATTGAACATGGACCAAATGTATTATTTATTCGAACAGAGGGGATGGTGGATAGTATGGATCAAATCTCAAGCATTCCAGTAAAGACTTTATCTAATGGGATACCTTTATTAATTAGGGATGTGGCAGAAGTTAAATTAGGGGAAGCTACAAGATTTGGCGCAACAGGCTACAATGCCGATGGAGAGGTTGCTGGCGCTGTTGTGATGATGTTGAAAGGGGAAAATAGTAAACAAGTGATTGCGGATATTAAAACCAAGATTAAGACCATTCAGGAAACCCTGCCAGAAGGGGTTGTCATTGAACCTTTTTTAGATCGAACAAAAATGGTAGACAATGCCATTGGAACAGTATCAAAAAATTTATTAGAAGGCGCATTGATTGTGCTTTTTGTGTTGATTTTATTCTTGGGAAATTTAAGAGCTGGCTTAGTCGTAGCATCAGTGATTCCATTGTCTATGTTATTTGCATTTATATTGATGCATCTTTTTGGCGTGAGTGGAAATTTAATGAGTTTGGGTGCATTGGATTTTGGACTACTTGTGGATGGCGCAGTCATAATTGTAGAAGCAGTATTGCATCAGTTATACCATAGTTCTAAAAAAGAGGGGCACCATCAATTGGATAAACAAGAGATGAATACCATTGTGGGTCAGGTGTCTAAAAAGATGATGGGTGCTGCTGCTTTTGGACAAATCATTATTCTAATTGTATACTTACCAATTTTATCTTTAACTGGAATCGAAGGCAAGATGTTTAAACCTATGGCGCAAACAGTTTCCTTTGCATTAATTGGTGCTTTTATTTTATCAATCACTTATTTACCAATGATGAGTGCATGGGTATTGAACAGAAATAGAGTACAAAAAGCAACGCTGACCGATAAGTTCATGCAACAATTAGAAGCATTTTACGTGCCATTATTGAAAAAAGCATTGCAGATACCTAAGCAAATTATAGGATTAACCATCGTATTATTTATTGGGGCAATCATTTTATTAACCACTTTAGGAGGTGAATTTATTCCTAAATTAGAAGAAGGTGATTTTGCAGTAGACACTAGAGTGCTAAGTGGAAGTTCTTTAAATACAACTTTAGACGCCACGCAAAAGGCTTCTAAACTATTACTTAACCGTTTCCCTGAGATAGAAAAAATAGTCACTAAAATTGGTGCTGGAGAAATCCCAACAGACCCTATGTCTATGGAGGCATCGGATCTAATGATTATTTTAAAAGATAAAGAAGATTGGGTTTCAGCAAAAACATTTGATCAGTTAGCGGATACCATGGGCAAAGTGATGTCTCAGGTACCTGGTATTACCACTGGCTTTCAATATCCTGTTCAAATGCGATTCAATGAATTGATGACAGGTTCAAGACAGGATGTTTCTTGTAAAATTTTTGGTGAAAATTTAGATAGTTTGGCAAAGTATGCGGCTTTAATGGGCAACTTGATCAATGATGTAGATGGCGCTAAAGATTTGTATACAGAAACGGTAACTGGAATTTCACAAGTAGTGGTTCACTTTAATAGAGCGGCCATTGCAAGATATGGCGCTAATATTAAAGAAGTCAATCAGGTGATTCAGTCTGCTTATGCAGGTGGAGTCGCTGGTAAAGTCTTTGAAGGCGATAGAAGATTTGATTTGGTGGTGAAATTGAATGCAACTCAAAAGAAGGATTGGCAACAAATTAAAAATTTAATGGTCACGGTTGCGAATGGCAAACAAGTGCCTCTATATGAACTTGCAGAAGTTAAGATTGAAGAAGGTCCCTATCAAATACAGCGAGAAGATGCGGCAAGAAGAATTGTGGTAGGATTCAATGTGAGAGGGAAAGATGTAAAGACGGTGGTGAACGAGGTACAAGAAAAGGTTAAAAAGGCCATTCAATTACCTCCTGGATATTATGTAGTTTATGGTGGACAGTTTGAAAATTTAGAACATGCAGTCAGCCGATTACAAATTGCAGTTCCTGTTGCCTTATTATTGATTTTTGTGATGCTATTTTTTGCATTTAATAATGTCAAGCATTGCTTATTAATTTTCTCAGCAATTCCCTTTTCGGCTATTGGAGGTATCGTTGCATTATGGTTAAGGGGCATGCCATTTAGTATTTCTGCAGGCGTTGGTTTTATTGCATTATTTGGTGTAGCCGTATTGAATGGAATTGTATTATTAACAGAGATGAATAAATTAGCTATGGAAACTAGTAGATCAACTTTAGACATCATTGTCACTGCTACTAAAACAAGATTAAGGCCTATTTTAATCACCGCGGCTGTAGCTTCACTTGGATTTATACCAATGGCATTAAGCAGTGGAGCAGGAGCAGAGGTTCAAAAACCTTTAGCCACAGTCGTCATTGGAGGTTTATTGTCAGCGACCTTTTTGACATTATTTGTCTTGCCTATTTTTTATCAGTTATTTGAAAAGAAAAGATTAGGCCAATCTACAATAGCCATTCTATTATGCATGATTGGATTGAATGCGACCGGCTTGCAAGCACAACAATTGACTCTTAAAAAGCCATTAGCAAAAGTGATTGAACAGGCTAAGTCGGTGTCACCGACGTTAAAAACAACCGAAGCGCAACTTGCCTATTATAATACACTCTCTAAATCTAGTTTCAATCCAGCTAGTGCATCTTTAAGAGGTGAATTGGGGAATGTGAATAGCAGTTTAAATGATTCTAAATATGTTGTGGAGCAAGTGTTTGATTTACCTCAGGTGTATCAAGCACAAAAAAACTTATACAATTCAATTGGGCAAACTTATACATACCAGGCAGTATTGGATGAAAATTTTATCAAACACGCTGTGGAGCAGTTATATATACAATTGCAGTTTCAATTTGCCAAAGGATTACTTTACAGCCATCTGGATTCAATATACACCAAACAATTGGCAGCCGTGGATGCAAGATTTAAAGCGGGGCAAGACAATGGATTGGAACAGTTGAATATGCAAAACTGGGTAAGTCTCCACCAGCAATCAATGATAAAACATCAAAATGAACAATTAGGACTACAAAAGCAATTTGTTATTTTATTGCAAGAGCCTACATTACTGGTTCCCGATGAACGCTTAAAGTTTGAACCAAGGTTAATGGATACCGTGATAGACTCTAGCCATCCAATGCATTTGTTATGGAAGCAAAAATTACAATCAGCTATTGCTGAAACCAATGTGGCTAAGTCTAAAATTTTACCTCAGGTTGCAGTTGGTTATACGAATCAAAGTTTTAGAATGAATCCAAATGATCAAAATAGATACAATTCAGTCAACTTGGGTCTTAACGTACCATTGTTTAGGTCAGGATTAAAACAAAAAGTGAAGGCGAGTCAAGTCAATGAAACAGTCTTATTTCAGGAAAAAGAAAAAGCAATGCTTGATTTAAACATGCATATTCAGAAAGCTTGGACCAATTATCAACAAACAATCGACTTATACCAGCATATCCAAAAAGTGCTCATTCCTAATGCATCTAAAATGGCGAATATGGCCAATCTATCTTTTAAAGAGGGTCAAATAAGTTATATTGAATGGTCGAATGCGATGACTCAAGTACAAGAAATCGAAATGCAAGCATTAGAGTCGCTAGCAATGTTTAATTTAAATCAATCCACTTTGTATTATTTATTGTCTAAATAATCAATCAAATAGCCAACCATGAAAACAATTTATACCTTCTTATTGACTACAATTATGTTGACTAGTTGTGGAACGAACCCAAAGCCAACAGCGGCTAAGGAGGAAGCAGCCATTGCAGTTGAATCAAATCTGATACAACTCACCAAAGAGCAAGTTGCATTAGCTCAATTAGTAACTGCCCCTATACAACTGGGTAAAATGAAAGGTATGGTGCATTTAAATGGAGTAGTGGATGTGCCACCTACTGGAATTGCATCTGTTAGTATACCAATGGGCGGATATGTTCAAGATATCAATTTAATTCCAGGCACTTATGTCAAAAAAGGTCAGGTATTGGCTACTGTAAAAGACCCGACTTATGTTCAGTTACAAGAAAATTATTTAGCTGCTAAAGCAAAGTTAATCTACCTGCAGCAAGACATAGATCGTCAAAAAACATTACTAACACAAGAGGCAGTAAGCAAAAAAGCGTATCAACAATTACAAGCAGATTTTGCTACCAATCAAATTCAAGTAAAGGCTTTGTCTGAGCAATTGAAATTAATAAATATACAGCCAGATAATTTGACGACAGAAAAAATGACGAGTTTGGTACAATTAATTGCACCAATGAGTGGTTTTATTACTAAAGTCAATATCAATAGAGGAAAATATGTGACGCCCTCAGATATATTGTTAGAAATTATGGATCCAAATGATATCCATGCAGCAATTACAATTTATGAAAAAGATATTGCCAACTTTAAAGTAGGTATGAAGGGGACAGTTACATTAACACAGGATCCAACAAAAAAATATCCAGTATCAATTTTAGCTGTATCACATAATATCAATGAAGATAAAACAGGTCTATTGCATTGTCATTTTGAAAAAATACCTGCAAATGTACTACCAGGTATGTTTTTATCTGCAGACATCGTGGTTGAAACCAATGAAGCCGTTTTAATACCAATTGAATCTGTTCAAAGATTTCAAGGCAAGGATTTTATATTTTTACAAACGGCACAAAATGAGTTTGAAGCCATGGAGATTCAAGTGCGTCAAACCAATGCGGAGTATGTGACCGTTAACAATGCAGATGTCAGGTCATGGATAGGGAAACCGCTTGTTGTAAAAAATGCTTTCAGCTTATTAGGCATGATGATGAATAAGTCTGAATAAAAGATGTACAATTTAAAATAGCGGATACTTCCACGTATTATAAATAGTTCAAATTAGTTTTAGGACTCAACTGTAATAAGGTTTCATACATCAATTGGATGGTATCTACAATATCTTTTTTATGGATCATTTCTACTGTAGTATGCATGTACCTGAGTGGGATAGAGATTAATACAGAAGGACATCCATCATTGGCGTAGGCAAAACTGTCTGTATCTGTTCCTGTACTTCTACTAAGCGTTCTAAATTGAACAGGAATTTTTTTATTATTTGCGGTGGCTTCTACGATTGCTAATAATTTATTGTGAATGGCAGGAGCGTATGCCAATGAAGGACCTTTGCCACATTGAATATCGCCCTCGATTGCTTTATTAATCATTGGGGTATGTGTGTCATGCGTCACGTCAGTTACAATGGCAATATTGGGCTTAATTCTTCTAGCAATCATCTCGGCGCCTCTTAATCCAATTTCTTCTTGTACTGCATTGACAATGTATAAGCCAAATGGTAATTTCTTTTTATTTTCTGAAAGCATTCTTGCAACCTCAGCAATCATGAATCCACCAATTCGATTATCAAATGCTCTTCCAATGATAAAGTCATGTGCTAGTTCGTCAAAGCCTTCTTCATACGTTACGACTGCGCCAATATGAATACCCAATGCTTCCACTTCTTTTTTAGATCTTGCTCCGCAATCTAGCGTTAAGTTTTCTACTTTAGGTAGGGGTTCTTTTTGTTCTGGGTTGCTCATTCTAGTATGAATTGCCGGCCATCCAAATACGGCTTTAACAGGTCCTTTTTTACCATGAATCCAAACACGCATAGAAGGTGCAATTTGATGATCTACTCCGCCATTGCGTTTAAGGTGAATTAAACCTTGATCGTTGATATAATTTACAAACCAACTAATTTCATCCGCATGTGCTTCAATCACTACTTTAAAAGCTGCATCAGGATTTATCACGCCTACTGCTGTGCCATAAGCATCCGTAAAAGTAGAATCTACATATTGGGTCAAATAGTTTAACCAAATTTTTTGACCACTCGTTTCAAAACCAACTGGTGAAGGATTATTGATATACGCTTTTAAAAACTCGTAAGCCTTTGGTTGAATCAGCGCTTTCTTTTTAGAGTTACTTACTTTATTCGTACTAGACTTAATCGGTGTTGCTTTTTTTGAGCTTACTTTTTTTGTTGCTGCTTTTGCCATAGTTTGTTTATTTATAACCCTTGCAAGATACTACATTCTGTATTTATTAATACATTTGTAGCAAACCCTGGGAGTATGAATGGTGAAACTTGGAACATGGAGGAATTAAAGGACTTGGCTCCAGCCAATTTCTTTAGCAAAGCCTTGTCACTCATGCAATATCAAGCTCAAAACAATGCGGTATATGGTGAGTGGGTTCAATCCATGAAGGTGCAATTAGATGGCATAAGATGTCTTGAGGAAATTCCATTTTTACCGATACATTTTTATAAAACCTTTTCCATTTATACGGGAACAGCATGTCCAACATTTCATTTTGAAAGTAGTGGAACCACGCAGGACATTGTAAGCAAACATTTTGTTAAAGACTTACAGGTGTATGAACAAAGTTTTTTGGAATGCTTTCAACAATTTTATGGTGCACCAAAAGCGTATTGTATACTTGGTTTATTACCCAACTATTTAGAGCGACAACATTCGTCTTTGGTGTACATGACAGACCATTTAATCCAAGCGAGCGCACATGAAAAAAGTGGGTTTTATTTGTACGATTTTGAAAAATTGAATCATACTTTAACTGTATTGGAAAAGGCGCAACAAAAAACGCTATTGATTGGTGTTAGTTTTGCATTAATGGATTTTGTTGATGCCTATCCCCAAAATTTAAAGTATACCATGGTGATGGAGACGGGAGGAATGAAAGGAAGAAAGCAAGAATTAACCAAACCCGCGTTACATGCTTATTTAGCAAATGGATTTGGAGTTGAGTTCATCCACTCAGAATATGGTATGACAGAATTATTGAGTCAAGCCTATTCTAAAGGTGGTGGCATGTATCATTGTCCTCCTTGGATGAAAGTATTAGTGGCTGATGAATCAGATCCAACAGCTTTGAGTGCAACTGGAAGGGGCGTATTGCATATAATAGATTTGGCAAATTTTAATAGTTGTGCATTTATAGCTACAGAAGATATTGGGGTAGTTTATCCTAACGGAAGTTTTGAAGTGATTGGAAGGCTAGACCAAAGTGCTAGAAGGGGCTGTAGCTTATTGGTTGTTTGATACCAATTGCTTTAGGGCTTCAATAAAACTTGTATTGATACTATAATTAAAGAGTCTTTTATCTGTTGTTTCTCTTTCTTTTACTATCAAAGCTGCGCTTGCTCTAGTAGCCAATTTAAATTTCTGATTAATTCTTAAGAAATAGTCGCTGCGACTTTTATTTTGCGTGATGGTGTCTTTTTGTTGCACCCCAATGATTTTATTGATTGCTTTAATACTAATTTGTTCGTTATTAATTTGCAATTGATACATAGATTGGATTAATTCTTTTTCGACCGCTGTTAAGGCACTATAAAAATTTTTGTACAAAATAGATTGAACTTCGAGTGGAGTTTTATCTTTTTTGATTTTTTTATTATACACAGCATAAAGCAATAGGACGAAGCACACAATAAATACATTTCCAATGATAGGTCTCCCTGGTTCAATTGCATTTATAAAAGTAGCGATAGCATTATTTGAATAAATTGGTTGTGCATTAGGATCAATATAGTCTTTACTATTTAGCTCAATTGATTCATATTGTAAACTGCCATTATTTTCGATTCGAATTAAGTAAAACTGATTGCCCATTACAAATTGGTACAAATGTTCAGGAATGCCTTTGTATAATTTGAGCCATTTTTCCCTGAATTCGGCTTGTTTCTCTTTAGTAAAAACGCCAAATTGGTTGGTTGAAAAATTAAGCCATTTGATTTCTAAGTCTGAATGAAAAATCAAATAAGGGCCAATAGTCGTTTTAAGTTCCAAACTTCTCTGTAATTTCTCTTTTAATGCAGGGTTAATTTTACCTAAATTTTGCCAAGTTTTATCTTTAAAATCAAACACTCGACAGGTGTCAGAATAAGTTGAATTAAGAGTGGCAGGGAAGTCTGTTTGTTTTATTGAATTGGATAAATAGAATTTACCATTCAATTGATCCATAAAATAGATTACACCATTTTCGGGGCTCTGATACACTGGGATTCCTTGCTTTGTGCTAAAAAGTTCCCATTCATTTGTTTTAGTACTAAAAAAGGTAAAATAATCTGTGAATTTCCAAAATCCACTCCCACCTAACTTAAATAAACTGTCCTTGTAAATGAAGTTAATGCTGCCAAAATTTGATCCAAAGTATAAAGTTGAATCGAGTCTGATGAATTGATAATTACCCTTTCCTTGTTTTTGTATTTGATATAGTCTACCTGAGCCCAATAATTGCAGATAAACTTTATCTTTTTTCTTTAAAAGATTGATACCATTGGCTAACTTATTGGATACCCCAAATTGTAGGTTTTCCTTAAAAATGTCCAGACTAAGGTCATTGACAGAGTCAGTCGTGATAAAATCTAGCAATGCGCGCTCTGCTAAAGAGAGTGCCTTGTTCGTAATATCTGGTTGCCCATAACTATCAAAATGGACAAAAATGGACATTATTAGTATATATACAAACCTTTTAAACATATCGTAAAATTATATAAATAATTTATATAAAAAATATTTAATTTAAAAAATATCTAATTTAATATTTTATTAATATGTAAATAATTAATTAAAAAGTTATTAAGTGTCAAAAAGTCTTTTCACGACTTAGTAAACAAATTGTTTGGACATAGACATATTTCCATCTAATATTTACATATATTCTAATAATAAATTAAAGAAATATTATATATAAATATATTATCCTTTGGGGGAAGGATAACTGGGGTAATCGGGATTCGTCTTGGTTGCCCCAACTTTTTTTATTGCCTCTCTTAGGTTACTTGGCCTTGTTTTAAGCTTGAATGATTAATTTGCAATATGTTTTTATTAGAAGAAGATATTGCTTGTGCCTTAGCTGCCTTACAAAAAGGGGGTACCATTTTATATCCTACAGACTCTGTTTGGGGAATAGGTGCAGATGCTACCAATCCAGATGCGGTTGATAAGATTTTTGCACTCAAAAAAAGAGCTGATTCAAAAGTCATGATAGTGCTTGTACCAGAAGAAAAATGGATTTTAGATTATGTGGCAGAACCGGAACCCAAAGTGGCAGATTTTATTAAAGGAATCACCAAGCCAACCACCGTAATTTATGATCAAGCAAAAAATCTAGCACCTAATTTAATCGCATCTGACGGATCTATTGCCATCCGAATTTGTAAAGCAAATTTTGCACAACAATTAATGCAAGCTTTTGGGAAACCAATTGTAAGTACTTCTGCAAATATTTCTGGATTGCCTACACCAAAATGTTTTAAGGATATCTCTTTAGACATCATAGAAGGTGTTGATTATGTGGTGCGATCAGAACAAGAAGATACTTCTTTAAAAGCGCCTTCTGCTATTGTGAAATGGGAGCAGGATCAAATCATCATCATTCGTCCTTAAACTCAATCCATGCCCCAAAAAATATTAGTGATTCAAACTGCTTTTATTGGTGATGTAGTGTTAGCAACAGCCCTATTGGAATCGATACATCAACAAAATCCTGAAGCAGCTATTTCTATTTTAGTAAGAAAGGGGAATGAGGCATTGTTTAACGCACATCCATTTATTGATCATGTATTGGTCTGGGATAAAAATCAAAAGAAATATGGGCATTGGTTACAACTGCTTTTTGAAATAAGAAAAAATCAATTTGACGCAGTGATCAACGTGCAACGTTATGCTGCCACTGGTTTATGGACAGCATTGTCTGGCGCAAAAATAAAAATTGGGTTTGATAAAAATCCATTTGCTTTTTTATGTACAAACACAATAAAACATCAGGCTATTGGTAATGGGTTGCATGAAATAGATCGCAATCATGCTTTGTTAACGCCATTGGGTTTGTTCCCTCATGCAAAGCCAGCATTGTATCCTTCTTCACAGGATTTTAAAGCAGTGGAGGGGTATCAGTCGATAGCTTATTTATGTATGGCACCAGCATCGGTTTGGTATACAAAACAATTTCCAGTGCATCAATGGATTAAGCTATTACATTCAATACCCTTTGAAGGACCTATTTATTTACTTGGAGGTCCAGCTGATGCATCCTTGAATGATCAAATTGTGCAAGCCGTACAGAAAAAAAATATGATCAATATGGCTGGAAGGCTTTCATTTTTAGCATCTGCTGCTTTACAAAAAGGGGCAATTATGAACTATGTCAATGACTCTGCGCCCATGCATTTTGCTTCTGCCGTGAATGCACCTGTTGCTGCCATTTATTGTTCCACGGTGCCAGATTTTGGCTATGGTCCATTGTCAAATACCTCCTTTATTATTGAGACAAAGCAAGCTTTACCTTGTAGACCTTGTGGATTGCACGGAAAAAAACAATGCCCATTAAAGCATTTTAATTGTGCCGAAACCATCACCTTAGAACAAATCTATCAACCGCTCCAACAAGTGCAACACAATTAGTACTTTTGCAACAATGTCCATTGAATTAACAGCACAAGAAAAAGACCTTTTAACCATAGCAGGAGCCGCTGCTTCAAAAATTGGGGTACCTGCCTATGCAGTAGGTGGATTTGTGCGCGATAAAATTTTAGCCAGAAATACAAAAGACATAGACATTGTTTGTATAGGTGACGGATTGCAATTAGCAACTACTTTCGCCAATCAATTTAGTCCCAAGCCAGCTGTTTCTTTATTTAAAACTTATGGAACGGCACAAGTGAAATTGACAGATATAGAAATTGAATTTGTGGGCGCCCGAAGAGAATCTTATGTCAGAGAAAGTAGGAATCCAACAGTCGAACCAGGCACTTTGATAGATGATCAGAACAGAAGGGATTTTACCATCAATGCCATGGCGATAGATTTGAGTGTGTCTAACTTTGGCGCACTCTTAGACCCATTCAATGGGATGGAAGATTTAGCATTAAAAATTATTCGTACACCATTGGCGCCTGAACAAACTTTTGATGACGATCCATTAAGAATGATGCGTGCCATAAGATTTGCAACACAATTGGATTTTGTTATTGAGGAAAATACATTCAAAGCCATTCAGCAAATGGCAGATCGTATTCAAATTGTTTCTCAAGAAAGAATTACAGACGAATTGCAAAAAATAATGAAGTGCCAACAGCCTTCTAAGGGTTGGTATTTATTAAGAGATGCAGGTTTATTAGCATATATTTTTCCAGTGTTGTTAAAATTAGAAGGCGCTGAAACCCTTGATGGCATTGGTCATAAAGATAATTTCTCGCATACCTTACAAGTACTAGATAATCTAGCTTCAAACACAGATGATATCTGGTTAAGGTGGGCTGCATTATTGCATGATATTGCAAAACCCAATACTAAAAGATTCGAACCAGGGACTGGTTGGACCTTTCATGGACATGAAGTAGTGGGCGCAAGAATGGTGCCTAAAATTTTTACACAATTGAAGCTGCCTTTAAATGAACACATGAAGCTGGTGCAAAAATTAGTGGCTTTGCATTTACGTCCTATTTCTTTGACAAAAGAAAATGTCACCGATAGTGCCATTCGAAGATTGTTATTTGATGCTGGCGAAGACATTGAATCCTTGATGTTGCTCTGTGCTGCAGATATTACAAGTAAGAATCAAACCAAGGTTAAAAGATATTTACAAGGTTTTGAAATGGTCAAAGCAAGGATTGTCGAAGTGGAAGAAAAAGACCAAATGCGCAATTGGCAGCCTCCTATCACCGGTGAGATGATTATGCAAATATTTAATATCACCCCTTCTAAGCAAGTAGGCATTATCAAGGACGCCATTAGAGAAGCTATTTTGGACGGTATTATCCCCAATGAGTACGAAGCTGCTTATCAATTTATGATTGCAGAAGCGGCTAAAATAGGCTTGCAACCGGCCCTATAAAAAAGCTTAAAATCAAGCTAATAAATGCTAATTTAGCGTTTCAAAATCACCAAAATGGCCATTTTAAAATTTAGAATTTCCTGGGAAGAAGACGATGCAATTTATAGAGATGTTATGGTGAAACATTCGCAATATTTTACAGACCTGCATCAGATTATTCTAAAGGCTTTTGAGTTTGATGAAAAACATGACGCTACTTTTTTTAGAAGCAATGAAAAATGGCAGAGAGGAAGAGAAATCAGTAAAGCAGTCTACGACAAAAATTACGTGGTACCTCCATTGATGATGGGTGAAGTGTTAATAGGCTCTGAGATTTTAAACACCAACCAACAATTTGTTTATTTATATGACTTTGCAAAGTCTTGGACATTCTTAATACAATTGATTCAAGTGATCAAGAATGCAGACGCGGATATGGAATTGAATTATCCAATGGTGTCAAGAATTGAAGGTGTTGGGCCAATGCAATATGGCACCAAAGGCTTGCTAGGTCCTAATTTCACGGATATCGAAGAAAAGTATGATTTAACAGAAGCCCAGGATGGATTTGGAGAAGAAGGCGAAGACGCGCATGCTTCAGAAGAAGACGCGCATGCGTCTGATGAGGAGGATGCGTCTGATGATGAGGAAGCAGGGGATGAAGACGCAGGTGGCATGTTTGATGATAGCTCTGAAGCTTATTAATTCTGAAGCTTATTAATTCCGAAGCTTATTAATTCCGACGCTTACTAATATATAATATATTTATTTTGACGCCCA
>JBMOFB010000032.1:0-15563 GCA_049314475.1 Sediminibacterium sp. | reverse complement strand
ATCTTAAATATGAATCATAAGAAGGCTATCCAATTTTTTCGAAGATGCGTCCAGCAGCTTTTTTAGCAGGTACCCATCCAGCAACAATCGCAATCAAAACCACTAAACCTATGACAGCTAAATAGTCTGTCCAAATTGCTTTGACGGGGTAATAGTCAATGACAAAACTCACGCCTTGCAATTGGATGAAATGAAATTGGGTTTGTAAAAAAATTAAGCTAGAAGCTATCAATCCCCCAATCAAAGCGCCCGTCATGGCCATCACAATTGATAAGCTTAGGAATATTTTTTGAATCGTGCCTGCGGTGGCACCCATTGCATGCAGCACATGAATGTCTTTTTGTTTTTCCAATACCAACATGGTTAAAGCACCCACTAGATTAAAGGAAGCGACTACCATAATCAGCGCAAGAATGGCAAAAATGATCCATTTTTCTACTTGCATGATTTTATACAAGTCTGCATTTTGTTGGTACTTATTTTGTACTAAAAAACCTGATCCTAATATATTTTGAATGGCCGAGACCACATTTTTTTCTTTGGCTAAATCAATGGATAATTCTACCCCTGAATATTGATTGGTATCTAAATCAAATAAATATTGCGCAAATTGATTGGAGGTAAACACATATTGCGCATCAAATTCTTGTTGCACCGAAAATGCGCCAGACTGCACTGCTACCAAATGATTCAGCTGGTCCATTGATTTTAGGGACTTACCAGAACGACCTACAGCAATCAATTCCAATGGCTCACCCAATGCTGCATCGAACAACAATAAATTTTCTTCTACGCCAATACCTAATACTAATAGAGGGCTATCTAAACTTCCCACTTCAAATACACCTCGCTTTAAATATTGATTGACTTTATTAATATGGATATAATTGGAATCAACCCCTTTTACAAAAACGACTGATTGGTTTGCATTACGAACAAGAATTGCTTTGTTCTCTACAATACCAGTAGCATAATGTACCCCAGGAATTTGTCGAATGGTATTTAATTGTTGTGAAGATAACTGTACAAATTTTGCAGCCTTAGGGACCACACGTAAGTCGGCATAGAAATCCGAATACAATCCATTGACAATTTCAGAGAAACCATTGGAAACACTTAAAATGGTGAGCAAGGCTGCTGTGCCAATGGCAATCGCAAAAACACTGACCCAAGCAATGAGTTGAATTGCCTGAAAGGAATATTTACCCCTAAAATAACGCCAAGCAAATAAAAAATGCAACTTATAGTGTTTTTAAAATCTCTTCCATTTTAAATACATAATCCAAAGTGTCATCTAAATAAAAATGCAACACTGGAATACGTCTTAGTTGATGCTTCATGGCCTCTTGAAGATGCTTTTTGATATCCCATGCCTGTGCCTGGATCTTTTTAAAACAGGCTTCCTGGTCGTCCACCTGAAATAAGCTTAAATAGATTCTTGCCTCTAATAAATCTGGGGTCACTTTTACTGTGGAGATGGAAATCATCCCGCCTTGCAAATGGTTCAAGCCCAATTTTAAAAAAATATCGTTCATAGTGCTTTGAATCGCACCAGCCACTTGTTTCTGTCTTTTTCCCTCTTCCATAATCAAAGTCGTTGATTCGCTGTAAAATTAGTTACTTTGCTCATTATTCTGAGGGAATAGTTTTAATTATGAAGAAATTTTTTCGCATTGTAAGTTATATCAAGGAATACAAGACCTATATGGGCTGGTATGGTCTATTTATCTTGTTATCTATCTTTTTTAGCTTGTTTTCTTTAGGGATGCTCACACCATTCCTCGACCTTATTTTTGGGAACAATGCTTTTGCAAGTTTGGCACCAGTATCCGTTACAGATAGCACCAACCTCAAAGACCTTATTTATCAATTTTTACAAGACATCATCAAGACCAATGGTGAAGCATATGCATTGGGCTGGATCTGTGTATTTATTGTGGTATCCATCTTTTTCAAGAATTTATTTTTATACCTCGCATTTTATTTTTTGGCACCTATCAGAAATATGGTCACCAAGAAATATTCCAAGCTTTTGTATAATAAAATCTTGCAATTACCAGTAGGCTTTTTTACAGAGAAAAGGAAAGGAGATATTTTAAGTAGAGCTTCTAATGATATTGCAGAATTGGAAAGCTCTGTTATTAGTGCATTAGAGGGATTGATCAAAGAGCCATTGACGATTATTGGAATTTTAATTTTCTTATTTTTAATTAGTGCGAAGCTGACCTTATTTGTTTTCATTCTTTTGCCCTTAGCAGGATTTATTGTAGGACGCATAGGTCGTAGTTTAAAAAAGCATACCAATAAAGCACAAGTGAAATGGGGAGAGATTTTAAGTCAGATGGAAGAAACCTTATCTGGATTAAGAATCATTAAGGCCTTTAATGCAGAAGGAAAAGTGAAAGGGCAGTTTTATGGATTGGTAGAAGATATATTTAATTTAAAAAATCGAATTTTATACCGTCGTGATTTAGCTTCTCCTGTATCTGAATTTTTAGGTGTCTCCATTTTATGTGGTGTACTTTGGTTTGGTGGTAAGCTTGTTTTAAATGGCGATATTTTATCTCCAGGATCATTCATTACTTATGTGGCGTTGTTTTCACAAATCATCAACCCTGCAAAAGCCTTATCCCAAGCAGTTTATAACGTGAACCGAGGCACAGCTACATTGGACAGATTAAATGAAATTTTAGAAGCACCTAATACGGTTGAAGAAGTAGCAAACCCAATTTTAATGAATGGATTTGAAGACAGTATTCATTTTGACAATGTTGGATTTGCCTACCAAGATGCAAGTATTTTGAATGGCATTCAATTGACTATCAAAAAAGGAACATCAGTTGCTTTGGTAGGTTCTTCTGGTGCAGGAAAAAGTACACTTGCAGATTTAGTACCAAGATTTCATGATGTGTCTTCTGGCAATTTATACATTGATGGAAAAAATATTAAAAATTATAGTTTACATAGCCTAAGACAATTAATTAGTATTGTCACACAAGAGCCCATCTTGTTCAATGATACCATCGCAGCTAATATTGCATTAGGCAAGCCAGACGCGACCATGGAGGAAATTATTGCTGCAGCTAAGATTGCGAACGCTTACGATTTTATTATTAAAAAAGAAGGCGGATTCGAATCTATCATTGGAGACAGAGGTAGTAAACTCAGCGGAGGAGAACGTCAACGCTTAACCATCGCAAGAGCAGTGCTTAAAAATCCTCCTATTTTAATTTTAGACGAAGCCACATCGGCCTTAGATACAGAGAGCGAAAGATTGGTGCAAGACGCTATAAATAATATGATGCAAAACAGAACTTCTATTGTGATTGCACATAGACTATCAACCATCCGCCACGCAGACGAAATCATCGTCTTACAAAAAGGTGCAATCGTAGAGCGTGGCAACCACGATAACTTACTAGCACAGGGCGGTTACTACAAGAAATTAATTGACATGCAGGAAGTGAAATAAGAAGTTGCGATAGCAACTGATGCGTAAATACTGATTTATAAAAACTGATTGCAACAAAAAACCCAATCATCGATCGGGTTTTTTAATAGGTCTATTTTAGTTCAAGCAATTTGCTTGTAATCATTTATTGGTCGTTGCTATTTTTTACATACCCTAGTTTAGCTTCTAAACTCAAAGTAGCATGTGGTACAGCGCGTAAACGTGCTTTGTCAATTAAGCGACCAGTTACTCTACAAATACCATAGGTTTTGTTTTCGATACGCATGATTGCTTTCTCTAAGTGGTCGATGAAAGTAATTTGACGGCTAGCCATTTGGCCCATTTGCTCTCTCTCCATACTTACACTGCCATCTTCCATCGTCATGTATCTTGCATCATCATTGTCGCCACCCATTTCGTCCTTACGCGTGATCAAACCTTGTAAATAAACCAATTCTTTTTTTGCAGCTTCTAGTTTCTTTGAAATCAATTCTCTAAACTCTGCTAATTCAGCATCAGAATATTTTACTAAAGTCTCATTTGATCTTTCTACTTCTTTTCTTTTTTCCATTGGAACATAACCTGGTTGGTATGGAACACTGTTCTTTGCATTGATCTTTGGTACTTTAATATCCTTGATTGGTTCAGCTGCCTTACGCACCGGTTTTACTGGTGGTGTTGGAATTACTGGAACTGGTTTTGCAGGAGGTACATATTTTTCGACTGGCTTTGCTGCCACAACTGGTTTAACTGGAGCTTTTGCAGGAACTGCTTTTTTTGCTGGTGCAACTACTTTTGCAGGAGCTGTTTTTTTAGCTGGTGCAACGACTTTAGCAGGCGCTGCCTTTTTTGCTGGTACTGCTTTTTTTACAGGAACTACTTTCTTAGCAGGCGCTGCTTTTTTAGCTGGAACCACTTTCTTAGCAGGTGCAGCCTTTTTAGCTGGAGCTACTTTTTTTGCAGGAGCCGCTTTTTTAGCAGGTGCAGCCTTTTTAGCAGGTGCAGCCTTTTTAGCTGGAACTACTTTCTTTACCGGAGCTGCCTTTTTTGCAGGAGCCGCTTTTTTTACTGGCGCTGCTTTTTTAGCTGGCGCTGCCTTTTTAGCAGGAGCAGCTTTTTTTGCTGGCGCAGCTTTTTTAGCTGGAGCCGCTTTTTTAGGTGCTGGTTTTTTTGTAGCCATAATTATCCTTTTTGTCTAACTAAAATCTTTAGTTTTTGGTCATTTATTTCAATATCGACGCCCTCTTCAAGGCTGTCTACCCAATCTATTTGGGTAGCTAATATTTCGCGGCAAATATATGCTGAAAATTCATTAATAGAATCTTTCATATTTGGATTATCCACAATTTGGAGTAAAATCTTGTCTGTGAGCTCAAAATTGGCCTCTTTTCGGATATTTTGTACCCTATTTACCAATTCTCGAGCATTTCCTTCGTTTAGAAGGGCTTCGGAAAGGCTAATATCCAATGCAACCGTCAAATTGCCCTTTACAGCGACACTCCAACCTGGAATATCCTCTGCAATGATATCTACTTCGCTGATTAACAATGTGATAGGACTTTCTTCGACCATAATGGTTAGGGTTCCAGTACGTTCCAATTCAGAAATTTCATTTTGACTTAATGCTGCAATCACTGCGGAAGCCTGTTTCATCTTAGTACCCAATTTGGCGCCCAATAATTTAAAATTAGGTTTCAACTTTTTGCTGATCACCCCCTCCGTCTCTGTGATATAATTAATTTCCTTCACATTGACCTCGGCTAGAATCAATTCTTCCATTTGCTCAATGGACAATTTCATAGCTGGGTCTAAAACAGGGATGAGGATTTTTTGTAATGGTTGACGCACTTTGATGTTCACCTTTTTACGAATAGATAAAACCAAAGAGCAGATATCTTGGGCCAACTGCATTCTAGTTTCTAAAGCTGCATCCATTTTAGATGGATCGGCTTTTGGAAAATCAATATGGTGGATAGATGTTGCGTCAAATCTTTTTGTGAGACCATTTAAATTTCTGAATAATTGATCACAGAAGAATGGTGCAATCGGTGCCATTAATCTTGCAATGGTTTCGATACACTCATATAATGTTTGGTAAGCAGCAATTTTATCTTCGCTGTAAGTGCCTTTCCAAAATCTTCTTCTACATAAACGCACATACCAGTTGCTTAAATGCTCATCCACAAAAGTCTCAATCGCACGTCCAGCAATGGTTGGCTCAAAGTCATCCATCGCCACTGTTACTGTTTGCACTAAACTGTGTAAAGAAGAAATCACCCAACGATCAATCTCTGGACGATCCTTCACTGGGATATAAGCTTGCTCAAATTTGAATCCATCTACATTGGCATACAATACGAAAAACTGATAGGTATTGTATAAAGTGCCAAAGAATTTTCTTTGTACTTCTTGTATGCCTGATAAATCAAATTTTAAATTATCCCAAGGAGAGGCATTGGTCACTAAGTACCATCTTGTCGCATCTGCCCCATAAGTTTCTAAAGTCTCAAATGGATTCACCACATTCCCCAAACGCTTACTCATTTTGTTGCCATTCTTATCCAATACCAATCCATTACTCACCACGGCTTTATAAGCAACTTTATCAAATAGCAATACGCCCAATGCATGTAAAGTATAGAACCAGCCTCTAGTTTGGTCTACCCCTTCTGCAATAAAATCTGCTGGGAAGGCCAACCCTTTGTCTACTAAATCTTTGTTTTCAAAAGGATAATGCCATTGCGCATAAGGCATGGCGCCCGAATCAAACCATACGTCTACTAAATCTGTAACGCGCTGCATTGGTCTACCGGTAGGACTTAAAATTTCTATTTGATCTACAAATGGTTTGTGCAGGTCTACATCCAATTTGCCATTTACAATTTGTAATTGTACGTCTTTGTTGTACCCTTTTTCTTTTGCTGCTACAAATCCTGCAGTCAATTCGTCTATTGATCCAATACAAACTTCTTCTGTTCCGTCTTCTGTTCTCCAGATAGGAAGTGGCGTTCCCCAATAACGACTTCGAGATAAATTCCAGTCCACCATGTTCTCTAACCAATTACCAAAACGCCCTTCTCCTGTGCTCTTTGGTTTCCAATTGATGGTTTTATTCAACTCCACCATTCTATCTTTTACTGCAGTAGTTTTGATAAACCAAGCATCCAATGGATAATATAAAATTGGTTTATCCGTTCTCCAACAATGCGGATAATTGTGTTCGTATTTTTCTACTTTAAAGGCTCGATTTTCTTTTTTTAATTTTACCGAGATATCTACGTTCACATCTTGGAAGTCTTTTTCATCTTTATAATTCTTCACGAATCTTCCTGCAAATTCTCCTACACCATCAATGAACTTACCTGCTCTATCCACTAAAGTAATAATACCTAAATTATTTTTTTGCCCCACTTTATAGTCATCTGCACCAAATGCTGGTGAAGTATGCACGATACCTGTGCCATCTTCTGTGGTGACAAAATCACCAAGGATTATTTTAAATGGATCGCCTTCTATATTGGCTGGGTCGTTTGCTTCAAATGGCATTAACTGCTCATAGCGTAATCCGTCTAATTGACTTCCTTTAAATGTGGCTAATTCCTTCCAAGGCACAATTTTATCTCCTTCTGCAAAACTGGTCAGGCTCAATCCTTCTTCTTTGAAATACTTTGATACCAAGGCTTTAGCTAAAACTACATTGACTGGTAAAGCTGTATAAGGATTGTATGTGGCAATCAAAGCATATTCAATATTTGGTCCAACAGTCAAGCCTAAGTTAGATGGCAAAGTCCATGGTGTGGTGGTCCAAGCCATATAATAGACTTCCTTAGAAAGTGGATTGTCTGCTACCGCATCAAAAATAAATTGACTTTCTTTTGAAGCGATTGCTTTAAACATGGCCACCACCGAAGTGTCTTTTACATCTTTGTAAGTACCAGGCTGATTCAATTCGTGGGAGCTCAATCCTGTACCCGCTGCTGGTGAATAAGGTTGAATGCTTACACTCTGATACAAGTAGCCTTTTTTATAAAGTGTACTTAAAATCCACCACAGTGTTTCAATATAATTGTTTTCAAATGTGATGTATGGATTGTTTAAGTCTACCCAATAACCCATCTTATTAGTGATGTCATCCCACTCTTTTTTATAACGCAAAACCGCCTCTCTACATTTTTGATTGTAGGCTTCTACAGTAATTGTTTTTCCAATATCTTCTTTAGTGATGCCTAATTCTTTTTCTACACCTAATTCAACAGGTAGGCCGTGGGTATCCCATCCGCCTTTTCGTTTTACCTGAAAACCTTGCATGGTTTTATAACGACAAACCATATCCTTTAATGTTCTTGAAATTACATGGTGAATGCCAGGCATGCCATTGGCGCTTGGAGGACCTTCATAAAACACAAACGGTGTTTTACCTTCTCTTAATTGAACGGATTGTTCAAATGCTTGTTCTTTTTTCCAAGCAGCTAAAATTTCTGCCTCGATGGTTGGCAGATGTAAGCCATTAAATTCTGGATATTGATTACTCATAAAACGCTTGTCCTATCTGATTTTTAGGTCACGAAGGTACGAATAAGCGCGGAAAAAAGGAAACCAAATTATGCCCCTTCCTCCGAAGGGAAAAACTTGCTTTGAAAGATAAATAAGGCGATGACACCCGAGCTAATGGACATATCGGCAAAATTGAATACAAGACGGAAGAATTCAAAGGACTCACCACCCCAAAAAGGGACCCAGCTAGGAAATTGTGCATTGGTGATGATTGGGAAATAAAACATATCTACCACTTTGCCGTGCAAGAAGCTTGCATAGCCGCCTCCTTCTGGTAAAAATTGCGCAACCATGGCAGTATATGGTATACTCGCATCAAACAACAACCCATAAAACATACTATCTATTAAATTGCCCAATGCACCCGCATATATTAAAGCGGAACAAATGATAAACCCATTGTGGTATTGCTTTTGTATAAATCCCTTGATTAAAAATGTACCCCATATTACCGCAGCCAATCTAAACAAAGTCAATGCGATTTTTCCAAATTCACCACCAAATTTAAGTCCCCATGCCATCCCTTCGTTTTCTACAAAATGTAATCTAAACCAAGATCCAATGACTTGGTGTTCCTCTCCTAAAAAGTAGTTCAACTTGATATAAAATTTCAATAACTGGTCTATTGCTATAATTGCAATAATCAATGCTGCTACTTTTTTCCCGTTCATTTTAAATTGCATAAATTAAATGGTATTGTCCTCAAAATTCTTAGGTAGATTTTTCTGACGATTTGAAAAGATGGAATACAAGATTGAACCTGTAATTGAAAATACAATTACTAATAATGATACAAGCACTTGGGTATTTTTATTCATCACCATACTGATGTAATGTTCCCCAAGCATTTTAATACCAATGAAAATTAAAACGATCGCAATACCTTGTTGAAGATGTTCAAATTGATTCACAGCGCCTCTTAATAAAAAGAACAATGAACGCAGACCAAGTATCGCAAAAATATTAGAAGTGTAAATCACTAAACTACTCATCGAAATCCCCATTACCGCTGGGATAGAATCTAAAGCAAAGACTAAATCAATTGCAGCTAATAAAATAACCACAACGAAAAGGCTTGTATACATTGGTTTTCCTCCGATACGAATCATAAATTTACCATCACCATCTTCATTGGTAATAGGTAAAAACTTTTTTAAGAATAGATAAATTTTGGATTTATGCGGGTCAAAGGCTTCGTCTTCTCCTGCACTAAACATCTTATAGCCAGTATACAATAAAAACAAGCCAAACAAATACAATATCCATGCAAACTTTGCAACCAATGCAACACCCACTGTAATAAAAACGACCCTAAATAAAATGGCAATCAAAATGCCAATTAACAATACCCTTGAGACATGTTGCACCTTCACTTTAAAAGCATCAAAAATTAAAATGAATACAAAAATATTATCAATACTTAAACTCCACTCCATTAAGTAACCACTTAAATATTCAAATGCTAATTTCTGTCCTTCTTCCACCCACATGAATACAAAGAATCCTAATGCCAACATCACCCAAATGAAAGTTTGTTGAAGGGCTTGGCGAATTGTAATAGTCGTATTTTTTTTACTTAGAAAGCCCAAGTCTAAAATTAATGCAGTCACTACAACCACGCCAAAAACAGCATATACAATTTGATCTGTTGTCATGCCGTAAAGATAAGCTATGATTTAGATACAGCAAATCGAGATTGACGGTAATAATACGCGCCCAAATAGCCTAGTCCAAGTATGCACAATGGACCTAATAATAATACAATTTGAATCCAAAGTCTATTTTCTGCCACTTTCCCAGCATCTAATCTTCTTAAGACGATATTCTTTTTTCGGGCTTCCAATAAGCTAACAGGTTCATTTAAATAAGCAATTGTATTTTGAAAAAAAACTGGATTTCCAAATTGAACACCCTCATAAGGAATCATCCCCATTGGAAGTGGTCCTTTTTGGGCATCTACAAAATTGGTGATTAAATCCGCATCGGATAGTACAATTTGCTTTGACGCTTTGATACCATTTGTGACAAACCCTTTGCCAGTGGATAATTGAAGGGAGTCTTGCAAAGCTTGGGTCAATCTCCCAGTAAAGGCAGATCTAAACTGCCCTTCTAATAATACTGCGATAGGGACATGTTGTTTTGTAAAGCTTGCTAATTCGCCCTCTTGCTGACCACTGTTTAATTGAATCATGGTTGGACTACTTATGATTCTGCTGGTTGTATCTGTGGTTAATAAAATGGTTTTTGTAATACCAATTGCGCGCACTGTGTCAAGGCTTGCAGGAAAAGCAGTAAGGACTCTATCCATATTTTGGACCATAGGATGTTCCGATCCTGCTTGTGCAAAAGGATAATATGGCCAAGGGACTCTTTGAATTGTCGGGGCACCTGCTGCATCTACGCCCACCACCATTGGTAGCTTGGCACAATTTAAATCCTGCACTAAATTGGGGTTTACCCTTACACCATATTTAAACAATTGTGCTTCTAATCCAAGCCCGCGATCAAATGCAAGGTATTCCCCAGCCGTATTGCGTAAACTATCATACTCAGCAAACAATGGATCCAATGCCCAAATCACATTGCCACCAGATAGTATATATTGATCAATTTTTAATTGGTCTAATTCAGTAAAGCGCATCGTTGGTTTTACAATCAACAAAGTGTTGATTTTTGAAGCATCAGGAAATCCTTTCTTTAAATCAAAGACACCAAGATTGTATTGATTTTTAATAGACTGTCCTAGATCATTCACCGTATAATCCAATGGCTCTCCGTTCCCTATTAAGTAGGCAATGCTTGGACGTACCGTTCTATTCATTAAATAAATAGCTTGTACAATTTTATATTCCAAAAGTGCTTCGGCGGCATTAAAGCTAGCCTCAATGTCTATTTCAGGCAATTCTTTTACAATATTATAAGGCTTAAATAGCTGCTTACTGCTTCTTAAATCAATCGCTATTGGCTTTTGTCCTTCTACTTCGATCAATAGTCCTGGCACTAAAAGTTGATCTAATTTTTTATCGGTGATGGTTCCTGTATTTTGAAAGCGATCAATAGGCAAACCTTGCTTTTGCAAACTATCATAAAAAATCATCAACGCACTGTCTTTAAATAGCTCCCCTGGTACAATTTGATCCCAACTAATCCAAGTAGGATTGATGCCTTGTAGTTGATCCAGCATCTGGATTGTTGCAAGTTCTAATTTTTTATAATGTGGCGGTAAATCACCCCCAAGATAAAAATGTATTTTAACTGGCTGTTTGATATCTTGAATCAATACTTTAGATTGACTGCTGATGGTATAGCGTTGGTCTTTTGTTAGATCAATTTGTAAAGGAAAAAAATGCGTTGGAACATTTAATACAAGTAGGATGACTAAAGCCCAGCTATACTTGAATTTACCGGACAATTGCTCAATCGCACCTAATCCAAATAAAACCAATATAGTAATAAAATATAAGATGTCCTGTAACCCAATCGCACCTTTATTTAAATTTTGATAGTGTACAGAAAGTCCTAATTGACGAATATAAAAATCATACCCATTTTGAAAAAATTGCAAGTTAGCTATCCAGTCAAATCCTTTGTATAAAAAAATACAAATAAATACTGAAGCCAATAAGGCAATCATGGTATGCTTAGTGACGCTACTCATATAAACACCCACCGCCACATAGACAGCAGCTAGTAACATCAAACCAATATAAGCTCCAATGGTTGCGCCCCAATCTATCCCTCCAACATCACTTAAATTATTTAAAACTATGGCATAAAAAAAAGTAGGAAGAATCGCTAAGATGGTGATAGAAACAACACCAATGTATTTTCCTATCAAAATGGACCTTGCCGAAATTGGGAGACTCTTTAAAATTTCATATGTGCCTTGATTGTACTCTTCCGAAAAGCTCCGCATGGTAATGGCTGGGATCAATAAGATCAAAATCCATGGGGCAAAATCGAAATAGACTTGTAAGCTTGTATAGCCAAAATCTAACACATTAAAATTAGGGAGGACAAATAATAATAAGCCGTTTACCAGTAGATAAAAACTGATAATCAAATAGCCAGAAAGGCTTCCAAAATAATGCGCCCACTCTTTTTTACATATTGCCCACATGACCCAAAGCTACATAAAAAATGCCCCGGTTTTACAGGGGCATTTTAGATAAATCGTTAAATTTAGTTGGCGTTTCGAAAACTAAAAAAAGTTACACAGCGAAACTCTCTCCACAGCCACAACTTCTACTTGCATTGGGATTGTTAAAATAGAAACCTTTTCCATTCAATCCATCTGAAAATTCTAATTCAGTATTCACTAAATATAAAAAGCTTTTTAAATCAGTGACAATCTTCACCCCATTGTCCTCAAAGACTTGATCCATTGGCTTAATTTCATTGTCAAAGTCTAGCTTGTAGCTCAACCCAGAACAGCCGCCGCCCACCACACCTACTCTTAAAAAATAAGAAGGGTCATCGGAGACACCAGCATCCAGCATCAGTTGTTTCACTTTTGCCTTTGCCTTTTCACTCACGTAAATTGTATTTTCTAAAACTTCACTCATGTAATGAATTAGTGAATTCGCTCTTCAAATACCAATTGCTCTAAACCATTCTTTGAACGGTAGTCATTGATAGCTGCTTTGATCGCATCTTCTGCTAATACTGAACAGTGAATTTTAACTGGAGGTAAGTTTAACTCTTCCACTAAATCCATGTTGTCAATTTTAACTGCTTCGTCCACTGACTTTCCCTTTAACCACTCTGTAGCTAAAGAAGAAGAAGCGATTGCAGAACCACAACCAAATGTTTTGAATTTTGCGTCAGTAATGATACCGGTAGCGTTGTCTACTTGAATTTGCAAACGCATTACGTCACCACATTCTGGTGCACCTACTAATCCTGTACCAACTGTGTTTGATGCTTTATCTAATGTGCCTACATTTTTAGGATTAGAATAATGATCGATTACTTTATCTGAGTATGCCATGTTTTTTTATTTTATATATTTTCAAAAATGAGACTTGGTCCCAATTAAATGTTAGTGTTAGTGGCTAAGCCTCTACCCTAAACATTACAAAATGCTACGCATTTTGTAATGTTAGTGATGCGCCCATTGAATGGCATCGATATCGATTCCTTCTTTGAACATTTCCCACAAAGGACTCATCTCTCTTAATTTCAAAACAGTATCTGTTACTGCTTTGATTGTAAAATCAATTTGCTCTTCTGTAGTGTATCTTCCTAAGCCAAAACGCAATGAGCTGTGTGCTAAATCGTCACCTAAGCCTAAAGCCTTCAATACATAGCTAGGCTCTAATGAAGCCGATGTACAAGCAGAACCAGAAGACAATGCGATGTCTTTATTAAAGCCCATCATCAAACCTTCACCTTCTACGTATTTGAAAGAAATATTACTTACATGTGGTAGACGATGTGCGGGATTACCATTCACATAAGTCTCGTCAATTACCTTTAATGCATTTTCTAATTTATCTCTTAACTTAGAAATACGCTCTGTGTCAGAAGCCATATCTAACCTTGCTATTTCCGCAGCTTTACCAAAACCTACAATACCAGGCACATTCAAAGTACCACTACGCATTCCTCTTTCGTGTCCACCACCATCTAATTGAGCTGTTACTTTTACTCTTGGATTTTTACGACGAACATACAATGCACCAACCCCTTTAGGACCGTACATTTTATGTGCAGTAAACGCCATCAAGTCAATACCGTCTGCATTTACATCTACTGGTATTTTACCAACAGCTTGCACTGCATCTGTAAAAAATAATGCACCATGCTTTTTTGCAATGGCACTGATTTCCTTCACTGGTTGTATTACACCAATCTCATTATTGGCATACATGATCGCCACTAAAATTGTGGTTGGTCTCATAGCAGCTTCTAATGCTTTCAAGTCTATTAATCCGTCAGGTTGAACTTCTAAATAAGTCACTTCTGCACCCAATTTCTCTAAGTGCTTACAAGTATCCAAAACAGCTTTGTGTTCTGTCGTACAAGTGATGATGTGGTTGCCTTTGCTTGCATACATCTCGTATACCCCTTTGATCCCTAAATTATCGCCCTCGGTTGCACCAGAGGTAAAAATAATTTCCTTTGAATCTGCACCAATTAATTGAGCAATTTGCTCACGCGCATAATCCACTGCCTCTTCTGCTTGCCATCCGAAAGAATGGTTCCTACTTGCAGCGTTTCCGAAGTTTTCAGTGAAATAAGGAATCATCGCCTCCAAAACCCTAGGGTCCATTGGAGTTGTTGAATTATGGTCAAGATAAATTGGTAATTTTAACATAGTTCTATTTTATTTTTTCTAAGAGTACAAAGTTAGAGATTGAATATGAATATGTAGAATTTCGTTAGCTTTAGGTGGTAATTTTTTCCCAATTCGTAAAACAAGCAGAGATGGATTATAAAGTAGACCATATAGGCATTGCAGTGAACAGCTTAAAAACGAGTATCCCCTTGTATGAGCGTCTTTTGAACGCGTCCTGCTATAAAACGGAACTAGTAAGTACTGAATCGGTGGATACAGCGTTTTTTTTACAAAATGGCGCTAAAATTGAATTATTAGAAAGCTCAGACCCGAATGGCCCGATTGCAAAATTTATTTCAAAAAAAGGGGAAGGATTGCACCATATTGCTTTTGAAGTTCCAGATATTCTTGCCGAAATGGAGCGATTGAAAAAAGACGGCTTTGCCTTACTCAATGAGGCGCCTAAAATGGGGGCAGATAATAAATTGGTTTGTTTTGTGCACCCTAAGGATGCAGGCGGGGTCTTGATTGAATTATGCCAGACAAAAAAATAAGGCGATCTGTATTATTTTACTAGCTTATTTGTCTAATCTATTTACCTAAGTAATTTGTAAAATCTCGATGGCTTTTTGTGCAGCAATTTGACTAGCGTCTTTTTTTGTAAAACCTTTTTGAGAAGTAATCACTTCACCGTCTATTACAATATTGATTGTAAACAATCTTCGTCTTCCCTCTAACTGTTCGTCGGCTAAAACAAAATCAATTTGCTTGCCTTGCTTTAATGCCCAGCCAATAATTTTATTTTTAATATTGATATCTATTTGTTCTAATTCATCCATGAACAAATAAGGCTGAATCATTTTTTCTACAATCCATTTTTTTGTAAAATCATATTGTTTATCTAGATAAATAGCACCCACTAAGGCTTCTAGGGTGTTACCAAAAATTTGACTGCTCTTTAATCCGCCATCTAATTTATTAAAACGGGTCATTTTTTTTAACCCCATTTGTATTGCAATATGGTTCAGCTGTTGTCTGTTGACCATCTTACTGCGCATCTCGGTCAAAAAACCTTCGCCTTTATAGGGGTATTTTTTAAAGAGGTATTCTGCCACGACTGAACTGATAATGGCATCCCCCAGAAACTCCATACGTTCATTGTTTTCTGATGGATTTTCCTTTAAAGATCGGTGGTTGAAAGCAGTGTGGAACAGCACCATTTTAGAAGTACGATACCCAATTAGTAATAAAACACTTTTTTCAAATTCAGATTTTCTG
>JBMOFB010000031.1:0-15727 GCA_049314475.1 Sediminibacterium sp. | reverse complement strand
GCTAATTCTTGCACATCAAAGTCCTCCATACATTGCAAAGCAAAACTCACTTTATCTTCTAAATGAAGCAGTGGAAACCCTTGTGCAGTAATAGATGCGGCTAGCATAATAATAATTTAGGTTGGCTATTTAGCGTGCGCTTGCAAGAATTTTTCTAAAATTTGATTAAATGCAAGAGGCACTTCCATCATAGGAGCGTGACCGCATTGATCAATAAATGCTAATTCGCTATTTGGAATTAATTTATGGAAATCTTCCGCCACAAATGGAGGTGTAACTTTATCATTTTTACCCCATATCAATAGAGTAGGCACTTTAATCTGTCCTAATTCTTCACCTAAATTATTACGAATAGCACTTTTTGCTAAAGCAATAATTTTAATCACTTTAATTCTACTATTGGTGATTTCAAAAACTTCGTCTACCAATTCCTTAGTCGCAACAGCTGGATCATAAAATGTTTCAGCTGTCTTTGCTTTTATGTATTCGTAATCTCCTCTTTTTGGATAAGAATCGCCCATGGCATTTTCAAACAAACCGCTACTACCAGTTAGGGTCAATGTTTTGATTTTTTCTGGGTGGCTTAAGATGTAGACCAATCCTACGTGTCCACCTAAAGAATTACCTAACAAATGAATCTGGTCATAGCCCTTATGGTCAATGAATTGTTGAACATGTTTAGCCAATCCTTTTACAGTGGTATGCAAAAGATCTAGATCATATAACGGTAAAATAGGAACGATAACTTTATGCGTATGCTTAAAATGCTCGATGAGGTCAGAGAAATTACTTAATGCACCAAACAAGCCATGTAAAAGCATCAAAGGCTCGCCCGTTCCAACTTCCACATAGTCAAATTTGCCTTCTTTATGTATTTCGTATTCCATATAATTATTAAGAATTAAGTCGTTGCTATAAAGATACTTATTTCAGGTTAAAAAGGCTGATTATCCCTTATGTTGTAATTGATTGGAAAATTGAACCAATGTTTGTTTAATAAAAGGGAGCCATTCACTCAGTTTAGCCATAAAATAGGGCCACCATTTGGCCAAATAGCTATAAGTGGTTGCTGCATCCATGGTAGATTTTTCAACAACCCCTAATAAGGCCATAAAATAGATGAATGCACTTAAAATAGTACCATAAATTAAAATATACAGCACCATGCCTAAAAGTTTGTTCAGCCAGCCCAACATAAGCCAATCTGCTGTTTGTTGTAAGAGCCCAGTCATCCATCTTAATAATAACATGACCACTAAAAGCACCATCAAAAAAGCAATAAATGGAAGCCAATAAGAAGTGATCTTGGTATATATTTTTAACTGGCTAGCTACAAATCCCGCGAACTGAAAAGCAAGCACCACGCCAATCATTAAAGAGAAAAACGAAATAATGGCTTTGATTAATCCATTTCGATACCCTTGCAATAACGCTAAAATCAAAATTGTTCCTGCTAATAAGTCTACCCAGTTCATTAGTTCGTCAAGGCGTTTTTAGCAACCGAAGCAATTAATTTGCCATCTGCTTTACCAGCTAATTGTTTAGAAGCCACACCCATTACCTTTCCTAAATCTTGAGGACCAGCAGCACCTAATTCCTTAACAATATTATCTACAGCGGCTTTCACCTCGTCTTCGGTCATTTGAACAGGAAGAAATTTTTCGATCACTGCAATTTCTTCGGCTTCTTTATCTGCTAGATCAGCCCTATTTTGTTCTTGAAAAATAGCGAGTGAGTCCTTACGTTGCTTCACAAGTTTTTGCAATAATTTCATTTCAGCGTCTTCTGAAATTGCACCATTCGCACCTGGTTCAGTTTTAGCTTTAATGATTTCTGCTTTAATGGCACGAAGCCCTCTTAACATTGCTTCATCTTTATTTTTCATTGCGTCTTTCATTAAAGACATCACTTCTAGTTCTAAACTCATAAGATTAAAATTTATTTTATGATGCAAGATTATTTTGCACCTTGTTCTATTTGACTTGCTCTAAATTGATTGTAAAATGTTTTCGCAAAAGTTTTGAATGATTCTGCAAGTGCTTTGTCCTGAGTGGCTCTTAAGTAAGTGTCTCCCATGCCCATTAGATTTTGATAAAAGAAGTCTGCCATCTCATCAACCATCATGTCCTTTGTCCACAAATCAATGCGCAATGCTGTTTTATCGGTTGGATCCCAAAAAGTCAACATCATTGCCCTTGCAGCTTGTGCTTCTTGTGCAGTACTATCAGTAGCAGACCAATCAATGGATTGGGGTATTTTTTGTTCGTCTAATTGAATATTTACCTGAATGGAAGATGCGTGCATAGCTTAAAATTATGCCACAAAAATACAATAATATTGGCGAATAAGACCAGCCTATACCAAGTCCCTTGGCCACACTATGGTTGCTTTTTGTTGAAATCGGCTTATTTCAGTTTGTATGGCCTTTTGTATTTCAATACCCTTTGCTGCTCGATACATTTCGTCCTTGTAATACAGTTTAAAATGATTCGCTAAAGCATCAGGTTGTTTAAAATCAAAATATTCACCAGCCTCCGCCATTTCAGTACAAATAAATTTGGCAGCAGCATGGTCTTGGTGCATTAAAAATGGAATCTGATAACGCATGGTATAGGTCAAAAATTGAAATCGATGGCTATTCATGCTACTAAAAATAGTGAGGTAGGCAGCAGCAATCCATTCTAATTTAAAATTGGATACAACTACCAATTCCACCGCGTCTTTATATTTGTATCCTAGTAATACATTAGCAGCTTTGTCCTTCTCCGCGTCGGTTTCCATTACAAAAACAAGGGACATGGTGCTGAGTTGCCATTTTTTAAAAACAGAAAATGCTTTCACAATAGGTAGGATATCTTGGACGTCTATAAATGCAAGTAGGTATTGGTTTCCATCGGTTAATGCGCTTCTCACAGGCGCCAATTGCGACCATTCAAAACTTGGTAGAGGCGCTTTTTCAAGATGCAGTCTCTCTGCTTCGGGTCTATTTTGTGCATGCCATTCATCTAATGCCAACACTTTCTTTGCCCCTTGCATTGTTGTATTAAAACGTTTTTTTTCAAGCCATGACTTAACCCAACTCAAGTTGCCAATTTGATGTGGCAATGCAAGTGGAATAAAATAAGATGGAAGTTGTTTTGCCCATGAAGCCACTGGCCCAAAATGAATCAAGGCATTTGCATTATTGTCTGCGATCAATGATGCTGTAGCATGAGGATGCACCCATTCTGCAGCAATAGCATGATTAGGTTTTGGTAAATCAGAAACAAGGTAGATGGTATGTTGGTTATCTATGCTATGCGCTGGTTCATGATCAAACATGCCCATTAGATCTAATAATAGAGGCTCTAAAATAGTAAGGCTGGGAGCATAAATGGCATCCAGCTGTATAAAAATGCGCATAGGCAAAATTAATACATACTTAACAATTTATCCACCAATCATTTGCAGGGGTGAGTTGCTATTAATAGTACCCTACCTTTGAATTATGGCAGAACCGCTACAGCAATTGGATCTTTTTGGCATGGAGGCAACTCCTGTGCATATTGCTGCTCCTAAACAAGCCAAAGGTATTAAGCAAAAAAAAGCATTGCCGCATTACCGTAAACCAGCTTATCAAACTGAACCTACAACTTTAGATACAACTGTTTCTGAAGTAAATGAATACGAAGCCCCTGGTTTTGTTGAACTCGAAGATGCAGCTTTACCCTCTGTATCAAGAACACCAATGACATATGTTAACAAAAACCTCTTACATAAAAGAGGTAGGATGGCTTTTGCAGATATGGATCAAGCCATTGGTAAAATCAATGTGCCCGATGCAAGTACCTTAGCTAAAAAATTATATTATCCCATTGGAGAAGTCGCAGGATGGTTTAATGTCAATACTTCCCTTATTCGTTATTGGGAAAAAGAATTCAAACAATTACAGCCTCGAAAAACAAGAAAAGGGGATCGTTTATTTCGCGCACAGGATATAGAATTTCTAAAGCAAATCTATTTTTTACTTAGAGAGAAAAAGTATTCTATTGATGGGGCAAAAACTTATTTAAAAAACAATAAAGAAAAAGCGACCAAAGATCTCTCTCTACTGACCAACTTAAAAGAAATAAAAAATTTCTTACTCTCATTGAAGGCGAGTCTTTAAGCAAAGACCATACAAACTTAGTTTTTACTTATCCTTTTTCTGAGAATTGTATCTGATTAGCATTCGCATATTCAATGGCAGCAAGGTTTAAGCGTTCTCTAACCATTTGAAAGGCATCTAGGTCTAACTGCATATTCACAAAGCATTCTATGTGCAAAGCGTGGTATTGTTTCCCCGATTCGGATATAAAAACTTGAAAACTATTTAAGTCACTCTCAGACTTTAAAAGGTGGCGCATGTGGTTAGCATAATCAGCCATTACTTGCGCAGGTGTGTTTACACTTAACTGTAAATCCATTTCAATCTTACGTTCAGACCTTAGTGATATATTGTCTACAATAGAATCGACCATTTGTTTATTAGGGACCGAGATATAGGTTTTTTCTTGCGTACGAATTCGCGTACTTCTTAATCCAATTTTTTCGATGGTGCCAGTAAATCCACTGACCTTAACAAGATCCCCGACGGAGAAAGGTTTGTCAAAAAAGATGATAAAAGAGGCAATGATATTTTCTAGACTTTCTCTAGTAGATAAAGCGACTGCAGCACCTACAAGGCTTAAGCTCGTTACTAGATTGCCAATGCTTTCGTTAAATACATACCTTAATACCAATAAGACACCAATGATATAGATAATCACTTTAAAGAAATCTCTAAAAAATAAAATAAGTTGATCGTCAGATAAATCTTTAGTTAACCTAGATTTATTCTCTAAAATGATTGATATAAACTCTAGGGTTCTTAGACCCACTCTGATCATAAGCACAATAAACATGAATTTAACCCCAGAATCTAAAAACTGTTGTAAACTCAATTTGAATAGCTGAATGTCCCATACTGCTGGAAACTTCAATTCATAGATAGCAATGATGGCCACCAAAAACATCAAAAATTGTTCAATTGGAATGAGTAAGCGGTGCACATGATTTTTTCTTAAATCAGAATGGTTCTTCTTATCAATCCAGGTGTAAATCAAACTTGCAAAAAAACGAGAAATCAAGCGCTTAATTAGGAGCGTTACAATTAAAATGGCCGCTACCAACAAATAGCTGCGAATAGAATTACTCAATATCATTTGGTCTATAGTCATAGGTTTATATTGGTTCTTCCCAAGTTAACAATTGCAAGTCATTGCCATCAAAAACAGCATAGGTATTTAAACGTATCCAATCCCCTAAATTAATATAACGGCTATTTTCATTGATTTTAAAATCAATGGCATAATGGCGATGGCCAAAAATAAAATAATCAATTGCCATCGTTTTTGCTTGTTCTTTTGTATATAAAATAAGCCATTCTTTGTCTTCCCCTAAAAATAATTCATCTGCATTACCCGTTTTTGCACGGCTCTTTCGACTAAAATAATTGGCTAATTGGATACCTGCATCTGGGTGTAGCCACCTAAAAAGCCACTGACAAATAGGATTGGTAAATATTTTTTTTAAGCGTTTGTACCCCTCGTCGCCAGGACCTAATCCGTCGCCATGTCCAATCAAAAATTGCTTATTGTGTATGGTGAATTGTTGCGGCTCAAAATAGAGTGTTGCATTCAATTCTTTTGACAAATAATCTTGCATCCATAAATCATGGTTTCCAGTAAAAATGTGCAATTGTATCCCTTCGTCCGCCATTTGTGCAAGGGTCCCCAAAATCCTAACAAATCCTTTTGGCACCACTGTTTTGTATTCAAACCAAAAATCAAAAATATCACCAACAATAAAAATGATACTGGCATCTTTGCGGGCTTGTTGTAAAAATCGAACTAAACGATCCTCTCTTTTTCTACTTTCTATTTCATTAGGCGCACCTAAATGAAAGTCCGAAAGAAAATACACTTTTTTACCCGTTGCTATTTCCATGGAGGTTGTTTAAATTAAAATTACAACTCTAATGGGTTATCAATTAAAAAACAATAAACTTCCTTAGGTCCATGCACGCCAACTACTAAAGTCTTCTCAATATCTGCAGTGCGGCTAGGCCCCGTTGCATAACTAATCATAGAAGGAAACGATTCTAGGTTATCTTTAAAATTAATCAAGCTATCTGTCATATCGTACACCAATTGGTCAGCATAGGCAACACAAATATGAATGGGCGCATACACACTAGCAGTTCTTCCACTTAAATCTTTACTACTTAAAACGATGGTGCCTGTTCTTGCCACTAAATGCGAACACAATGTAATGGCAGCATCGCAATCTGATAAATCATCTGTGGTAACAGGATCAAATTGTAAAGGACGCAATGAATTCAACCAAGTTGTTTCTTTTGAATAAATTTTATTCCAGCCCTTTGTGATAATTAATGCATTCAATTGTTTAATTAATTCTTGCTCATCTGCACAATACACAAATTTGCCCAAGAGTTCATTGAACTTTTGAGCAAACTCTATCGCCATTTCTTTTTCGGTTGGGATAAAAATAGGCGTATCCGCCACTTGATCTGGAAAAGGAACAGGTACTGGATCTTTCAGTGCCTGTTTTATCTTTTGTAATATTTTTTGTCTTGCGCCTTGCGATTCCATTTACAACTTATTCGTGATTATCTGAAGCATCTGCTGCATGAATGGTTGCATTTGCATTTTCAATCACATCATCAGATTGATCCGCAGGTGTTACAACAGTTGTTTCATTTGGTGCAAATTGATTGTCAGCATCTGCAGTGACAGTTGTTTCCTCAAGAATTTTCTTTTCTTCAAAAGGACGGTCGCCAATCAATTCTTCTACGTCAGATTTATGCAATACTTCTCGCGTTAATAATGCTTGCGCCACTTTCTCTACTTCTTCTTTTTTAGATTGCAATAAATCTAAAGTTCTATGGTAAGCGGAATCAATCATCTTGCGCACTTCTTCGTCAATGATTTTTCCGGTCTCTTCGCTAAAAGGTTTTTGGAAAGTATTCTCTTGTGATGGATCGTAAAAACTCACATTACCAATTTTTTCATTCATTCCATATGTCGTCACCATAGAATAAGCCATCTTGGTAATTTGTTGTAAATCGTTAGAAGCGCCTGTTGAAATACGACCAAAGAAAATTTGTTCAGCAGCACGTCCACCTAAAGTCATACACATTTGATCGGTCAATTGCTCAATGGTATATAAGTATTGTTCCTTTGGTGTGTATTGCGCATAACCCAATGCAGCTGTACCTCTTGGCACGATTGTTACTTTTAATAAAGGATAAGCATGTTCTAAAAACCAACCACAAATTGCATGACCAGCTTCGTGGTAAGCAATCACTTCTTTTTCTTCTTTAGAAATAATTTTATTTTTCTTTTCTAATCCACCAATAACTCTGTCAATCGCATCTTGGAAGTCCTTCATCTCTACCCCAGTCTTTCCTTTACGTGCAGCAATTAACGCAGCCTCGTTACAAACATTCGCAATGTCAGCACCAGCGAATCCTGGAGTTTGTTCCGCTAATTTATGAACGTCTAAACTTTCAGATACTTTAATTGGACCTAAGTGTACTTTGAAAATTTCTTCACGACCCTTCACGTCTGGACGATCAATTGAAATCTGACGATCAAAACGTCCTGGTCTTAACAATGCGGAATCCAATACATCTGGACGGTTTGTAGCAGCTAGGATAATGATTCCAGTGTCTCCACCAAAGCCATCCATCTCTACCAATAATTGGTTCAATGTATTCTCGCGCTCGTCGTTGCTCATCATCGCATTTTTACCACGTGCACGACCAATCGCATCAATCTCATCTATGAAAATAATACATGGCGCTTTCTCTCTTGCTTGTTTAAACAAATCACGCACTCTACTTGCACCCACACCTACAAACATCTCCACAAAGTCGGAACCACTTAAGCTAAAGAAAGGCACTTGTGCTTCTCCAGCCATGGCTTTTGCCAACAAGGTTTTACCTGTTCCCGGAGGGCCTATTAACAATGCTCCTTTTGGAATTTTACCTCCAAGGGCTGTATATTTTTTTGGTTGCTTTAAGAAATCAACAATCTCCATCACTTCCTCTTTAGCTTCTTCTAAACCAGCTACATCCGCAAAAGTGATATTGACTTTAGTGCCTCCTTTTTCAAATAAAGTTGCTTTTGATTTACCTACATTAAAGATGCCACCAGGGCCGCCGCTTCCGCCTGCGCCACCACCCATTTTACGCATCATGACCATCCAAATCACCACAATGATTAACATTGTAAAAATTGTGTTAGCGATAGGACCAAACCATTCTCCTTCTTTAATTGTATTCTGAGGTACTTCTTGAATGCCTTTTTGCTCATAAAACTTTTGTAAACGCTCGTTGAAACTATTCCAATCCGTTACACTAAATTCAAATAATGGAACGCCTTTTACTTTTGCTTTATCTAATTTCCTTTTAAACTTTTGAACGTAGTAGTCCTTTTGTATGCTATCTACTTTTATATAAACTCGAACAATTTCTTTATTTTGAACAAGGTCAATACGTTCCACATCACCTCGCATCAACATCACTTGCTTGAACTCTTGTTCAGTCGTGGTGGTTAATTCTGGTGACATTTGAAAAAATCGAGCCGAGAAAAGGGACAATGCAATCAATCCGTAAATCCAATAGATATTGAACTTGGGTAATTTAGGTCCGTCTCCCAAAGACGAAATTTTCTTTTTATTATTTTTTGATTCTGACATAGTAGGTTTGCTGTTGCTGCTTTTTTATATAAACAAGTAGAAATGAATATTGTTGACCTTAGATCAATTAATCTTCGTGTGTTTTCATTTCTGCGTCACTCCATAACTCTTCCAATTTGTAGAAACCGCGCGCCTCGGGATGCATCACATGCACCACTACATTGATATAATCAATGAGCAACCATTGTCCGCCTTGCTTACCCTCTGTTTTATATGGAAGATCGTCGCACTTATGCTTGACTTCATAGTCGATGTAATCGGCAATAGCTTTTAACTGTGTCGTGTTATTTGCTTCACAGATAATGAAAAAATCTGCTGCTGCCTCATGTACTTTTTTGAGGTCAAGGCTAATTACATTTTCACCTTTTTTATCCAAAATAGCTTGAATAATAGTTTTGAAAATTTTTGAGTTACGAGTGAGCCTTGTTACCGTGCTTTTTTTACGGTCATTTAAAGAAGAAAGATGTTCCAATGCTGTTATTTTTAATGTATTAAATCCTGTTTCTAAACTAACTTTACAAAAATAGCAATTCTTTGTCACCTGCCACACCAAATGTCATTTTAGGCGCACCGCTTATAGAACTGTCTACAATAGATAGCACCAATATCTATGCCATGGCCCAAATAAAGGAGGGGATGGCCAAGTCTGGCAGTTGTTTTAGGGCAGATTATCAAACCCATGGAAAGGGGCAACATGGACGTGTTTGGGAGAGTTCCAATGGGCAAAACTTACTTTGCAGCTATATTTTGGAATTAAAAACGCTGGATATCAGTAAAAAATGGGCACCCAACGACCAAAATGGGTTTTCGGCAGCCATTGCACTGGGAGCTAGGACCTTTTTTGATGCCTACACCAATGGAGATACAAAAATTAAGCGACCGAATGATATTTATTGGCGTGACAGAAAGGCAGGGGGGATTTTGATCGAAAATCAGCTAAAGGGCAAAGAATGGACTTGGGCTGTTGTAGGCATTGGGATTAATATCAACCAAACCGTATTTTCGCCAGAAGCACCTAATCCTGTCTCCTTAAAACAAATTACTGGACGCGATTGGGACATCCTTTCTTTGCAGGAAGCATTGTCAAAAGCACTCACTCATTCAATTCAAGATTGGTTGATGGAGGGTGATGAAAAAACCATTCAAGCTTTTGATGCAAATTGTATAGAAATAAAATAGGTATAAAATAATCGTGAAATAGTTGCAAAATATAAAGCGACTAAAAATAATAAAGTCAATATGAGTATAAAATTAACAGAACATTCTAAAGGTGGTGGATGTGGATGTAAAATTTCGCCAGCAATCCTTTCCGAAATATTAGCGAGTCACAATGTAGGTGCAAAAAACAATGTGAAAAATTTATTAGTAGGCAACGATAGTAGAGATGATGCTGCAGTGTACCAGTTAGATGAAAAAACGGCGATGATTAGTACGACCGATTTTTTTATGCCTATTGTGGATGATGCATTTGCTTTTGGACAAATTGCTGCTGCCAATGCCATTAGCGACGTCTATGCGATGGGCGGAAAACCAATTTTTGCTTTAGCTGTTCTGGGCTGGCCCTTGGCCACGCTGCCAGCAAGCGAAGCTGCAAAAGTAATGGAAGGTGCTCGTAAAACATGTACCGATGCAGGTATTGTGATTGCCGGAGGACATAGCATTGATAGTCAAGATCCTATTTTTGGATTAGTTGTGAATGGATTAATAGAGATTGAAAATTTAAAAAGAAATGATACTGCTCAGGAAGGGGATGTTTTGATTTTAACTAAACCATTGGGTGTGGGCATTATGGCCACTGCACAAAAAAGGAAACTATTAACGGATGAAGATTTAAGTTTTTTAGTGAAGCAACTCACCACCATTAATAAAGCAGGAGAAACATTAGGAAAAATAAAAGAAGTACATGCGATGACCGATGTAACTGGTTTTGGATTACTTGGACATTTAACCGAGATGATGGAAGGCAGCAATTTATCCGCCTCTATTCACTATGATCAACTACCCATTATACCAGCGGTAAGAAATTATATTGCTCAAAAAACAATCCCTGGTGCCACTGCACGCAATTGGAGCTCCTGCAGTGCTGGCGTGGTTTTTGGCCCTGGGATAGATGAAGCAGAAGCGACATTATTATTACCTGATCCTCAGACCAACGGAGGTTTATTAATTGCTGTATCCCCTAGTGCATTAACAGAAGTACAAACTCTTTTACAAGCAATGGGCATTGAATACTTTAATCCAATTGGCGAGTGCACTGCTGCAAAAGAAAAAAGAATTTATATCGATTAAGCTAGTTTAAAAACTAGAAGAAAATAAATTAGGAAAAAGGAAATCAAAGTGATTGAATAAGCAGTTTATTATATGCTTGTTTGAACTATTTATAGAGCGTTTTATTCAAAAATTAAATGCCCTTTATTTTTGATTTGATCTGGAGTAAGTTCTGCAACCAATTGAACACCCTTGATATTTCTTATCGTGTATAAAATATCTTTTACTTTTTCATCTTCAATCCATTCCCCGCGGATCCACCAAATAAAATCCATATGTTTTAATTCGGGCAATAAATACTCGCCATCAAATTGATTGTGGTATACAAAATGACCAATGGTGGTATTGGGTTCATAGCCTTCATACATCGAAAAATAGTAGGTTCTATTTTTTCTTTTCAATGCAATTTCATGGTTGGGATTGAACCTAAATTCAAAACCCATGTATTGATTGAGTAAAATACAAAACTGATAATTTTTTATGGGCGCAGTGATGCCTAAGATTCGAGAACCCTCAAAATCTTGTTCATTGATTTCTTCTTGGTTTAAAATAATTTTTGCACTCACAATAATTAAAATATCAGGTGATGAATCTTTGCATACGCTTTGGGGGTCATCCTATTCCCACATTAGTAAGCAATATCAAGTTTGAGCTATAAAAATAAGCATTGAAGCCTAGTTTATGCATCAAATTCTGTAAAACCTGCCAAAAGGCCTCTTTTTGATTTGGTTTCAATTTCTAATTTCGTAAGTAGTCCCTATGCTTAATGGCTAGCTTTGCGACCAATCGTGAAAGCAGGTATACATATCGCCTTAGTGGGGAATCCCAACAGTGGAAAAAGTTCTCTTTTTAATGCCTTAACGGGATTGCAACAAAAAGTAGGCAATTTCCCTGGCGTAACCGTTGACAAGAAAACAGGGGATCTACAAATAGGACCACATCAAAGTACTTTAATTGACTTACCTGGCACTTATAGTTTTTACCCAAAAAGAGAAGACGAATGGGTGGCCTACCGCGTGTTGATGGGTGTAGACGAAGATGTAAAAACAGATGTGATTTTATTAATTGCAGATGCAAGTAATTTAAAAAGAAATTTACTTTTTTGTAGTCAAATCATAGATTTAAAAATTCCTGTGGTCTTGGCGCTCACTATGAATGACCTTGCACAAAAAAAAGGCATCAAAGTGGATATTGCTGGACTGCAATCCGATTTAGGCATTCCTGTTGTTGCAGTGGACGCAAGAAAAAATAAAGGTTTAGGAGAATTAAAAAAAGCATTGGGACAAATTATTGAAACACCGCGTTCAAGAAACCAAGAAAGTTTCATTGACAATAAAAACCTTGCCCCTGCTGCGATTGATGCATTTAAAAAAACATATCCTACACATAGTGATTATGCTGCTTTGCATTATCTGATGCATCATGAGACATTTCCTTTAGACCAAGAAATGCAAGAAAACATTGAGCAGATTGAAATTGAAACCGATTTTAACCATACTAAAACACAGGCGCAAGAAATCTTGCAGCGTTATCAGCGCATTCAAGAGCTCATGAAAAAATGGGTGACTGAACCTGATCCAACTGCGAAGAAAAAAAGAACAGACAGGTTAGACAATATTTTATTACACCGTGTAGGAGGTTATATTATTTTATTGAGTGTACTCTTTTTATTATTTCAGTCTGTATTCTGGATGGCATCCTTCCCAATGGATGGCATTGAATGGATATTTACCAATATCACCACTTATTTAAATCAAGTATTACCAGAAGCTTGGTGGCAGGACTTATTGGTGAATGGTTTGATTGCAGGCATTGGCGGTATCGTGATTTTTGTGCCTCAAATTATGATCTTATTTGGACTCATCACTTTGCTAGAAGATACGGGCTATATGGCTAGGATCAGTTTCTTAAGTGATAAGTTAATGCGCAAAGTAGGATTGAATGGCAAGAGTGTGATGCCCATGATTAGTGGTTTTGCTTGTGCTGTGCCAGCCATCATGAGTGCTAGAAATATTGAAAATAAAAAGGAACGCTTACTCACCATTTTAGTAACACCATTTATGAGTTGTAGTGCAAGACTGCCTGTCTACACTATTTTAATTTCTTTGGTGATAGACAATACTATGTATTTTGGTTTTTTAAGTTTACAAGGATTGGTGATGATGGCGCTTTATTTATTAGGGATTGTCATGGCACTATTAGCAAGCTTTGTTCTTAAATTATTTATTCAAATTAAAGAGAAGAGTTATTTTATTTTAGAACTACCTGTATACCGTGCACCACGCTGGGGCAATGTGGGCATGACGATGATACAAAAAGCAAAAATATTTGTGGTGGATGCAGGTAAAGTCATCATCATGATAAGTTTGTTGTTGTGGTTCTTAAGTTCTTATGGACCAGGTGAAAAAATGGAACAGTTGAATACGCAATATGCGATGGCTGTGAAAAGCAATCCAGCACAGGAAGCACAATTAGAAAAACAATACCATACAGACAAGCTTGCTAATTCTTATGCAGGTATTTTAGGTAAAAAAATTGAACCTGTGATTAAGCCTTTAGGCTATGATTGGAAGATTGGTATTGCACTCATTACTTCTTTTGCAGCAAGAGAGGTATTTGTAGGCACCATGGCTACCTTATATAGTGTAGAGGAAGATAACAATAGCAGTTTAAGAGAGAAATTACGCGCTTCTGTTTGGCCAGATGGCAAACCCGTTTATAGTTTAGCTACAGCACTTTCCTTGATGGTATTTTATGTACTTGCGATGCAATGTATGAGCACCCTCGCTATTGTGAAAAAAGAGACAGGGACTTGGAAATGGCCGACAATTCAATTCTTTATGATGACAGGACTAGCTTATCTTTTAAGCTGGCTGACATATGTCATTGCGAAGTAAAATTGGAATTAAGTACCTACGAACCTACCAACCAGAAATAGCTAAAATCTCGGCGGTATGGTCTTTTGTATCTGGTTTTTCAATGATATGCTGTACCATCCCAGCTTCGTCAATCAAAAAAGTGGTCCTGGTGGTACCCATATAGGTCTTCCCCATGAACTTTTTCTGGCCCCAAAGATTGTATTTATCCACGATTTTCTTGTCTTCGTCAGCGATTAAAGAAAAAGGAAGCTCGTATTTATCGATGAATTTTACATGGGAAGCAACCGAGTCAACACTGACTCCTAAAATAGCGATTCCCTTCTTAATCAATTTCTTATAATTATCACGCAAGTTACAAGCCTGTGCTGTACAACCTGGTGTATCGTCCTTTGGATAGAAGTATAAAACCAATTTTTGCCCTTTAAAATCGGCTATTGAGACTGTTTTGCCGTGCTGATCTGCCCCTTTGAATGCTGGTGCCTTAGCCCCTTCTTTAATAACTGCCATAACATATAGTATTGTGGTGAAGATACGAATTAAAAAGGAGAAAATTGTTTCACTTAAAATGGGCCGAATGCAACCAAAAATTAATAGATTTGCGCAATTTATATTTTTGTAGCCATGCCAAGAGATATTACCATCAAATCCATTTTAATTGTAGGTTCTGGACCCATCATTATTGGACAAGCCTGCGAGTTTGACTATTCAGGATCACAAGCCGCTCGATCATTGAGAGAAGAAGGTATCAAAGTGATTTTGATCAATAGCAATCCTGCGACGATCATGACAGATCCAATGATGGCAGACAAGGTTTATTTATTGCCATTGACCATCGAAAGTATAGAGCAAATTTTAAAAGAAAATCAAATAGATGCAGTCTTACCTACCATGGGAGGACAAACCGCATTGAACTTATGTAAGGAAGCGGACGAATTAGGAATATGGGAACAATATAATTGTAGAATGATTGGAGTGGATGTGGCCGCAATCAATACTGCAGAGGACAGAGAATTATTTAGACAATTGATGGTGAAGATTGGTATTGCTGTAGCACCAAGTAGGGTTGCCAATAGTTTTTTAGAAGGAAAAGAATTTGCACAAGTAATAGGATTTCCATTGGTAATTCGTCCATCATTTACATTAGGAGGAACAGGTGGCGGATTTGTACATGATGCAAGTGAATTAGATGCAGCATTAGAAAGAGGTTTGAAGGCATCCCCAATGCACGAAGTATTGGTAGAGAAAGCGGTGTTGGGATGGAAAGAATATGAATTAGAATTATTAAGAGACCAAGCGGATAACGTGGTGATTATATGTACTGTAGAGAACTTAGATCCAATGGGTGTCCACACAGGAGATTCTATCACCGTAGCACCAGCAATGACATTAAGCGATACTGCATTCCAAGACATGCGTAATAAAGCGATGTTGATGATGCGCAGTTTAGGTAATTTCTCTGGAGGATGTAATGTGCAGTTTGCACAAAATCCTGAAACAGAGGAATTGATTGCAGTGGAAATTAATCCACGTGTATCAAGGTCATCTGCGTTGGCGTCCAAAGCAACGGGTTATCCAATTGCAAAGATTGCTGCCAAATTAGCCATCGGATACCATTTAGATGAATTAAAAAATCAAATCACACAAACTACTTCTGCATATTTTGAACCAGCATTGGATTATGTGATTGTAAAAATACCAAGATGGAATTTTGATAAATTCAAAGGAGCCAACGATACATTAGGATTACAAATGAAGAGCGTGGGTGAAGTGATGGCGATAGGAAGAAGCTTTACAGAAGC